>JASJAX010000149.1 GCA_030066755.1 Acidimicrobiia bacterium | reverse complement strand
GGCGACGGCTGGGGCGAGTAGAGCATGTCGACGATCATCGACGTCAGAGCACTGAGCAAACGGTACGGATCGTTCCACGCAATCGACGATGTCAGCTTCACGGTCGGTGACGGAGAGATCTTCGGGATTCTCGGGCCGAACGGTGCCGGCAAGACCACCACGGTCGAGTGCCTCCAGGGCCTTCGGCACGCCGACGGCGGCGAGCTGCGCGTGCTCGGCATGGACCCGCAACGGCAGGCGGCTGCGCTTCGGCGTCGCATCGGCTCGCAGCTGCAGGAGTCGGCCCTTCCCGATCGCATCAAAGTCTGGGAGGCCCTCGATCTGTTTGCGTCGCTCGTTCCTGGTGGACCCCCGTGGTCGGAGACGCTCGAGACCTGGGGGTTGGCCGACAAGCGGAATGCGGTGTTCGGCAGTCTCTCGGGTGGCCAGCAGCAACGGCTCTTCATCGCCTTGGCATTGGTGAACGGTCCGGAACTCGTGTTCCTGGATGAGATGACCACGGGTCTCGACCCGATGGCGCGACGCGGCACATGGGAGTTGATTCGACAGATCCGTGCCCAGGGCACCACCGTCGTCCTCGTGACGCACTTCATGGACGAGGCCGAGTACCTCTGCGATCGTATTGCAGTGATCGACGACCGGAGGGTGGTTGCGCTCGACACACCGGACGGCCTCATCGACCGCCACAGCGCAGAGGCGCTCGTGACGTTCTCGACCGACTCGGCCGACCTCGAGTTCCTGGAGCGGATCGAGGAGGTCCGGATGGTCGAGGTCTCGGGGCGTCGTGTCTCCGTGACCGGACAGGGGGCACTGCTCGCAAAGGTGGCCGCTGCACTGGTTGCCCGGGGAATCGAGCCCCTCGACCTCCAGGTGAAGCGCAGCACACTCGAGGACGTCTTCCTCACGATCACGGGTGGGGAGGAGTGAGATGATGGCGCTGGCGAAGCTGTCGTGGCTCGAACTGAAACTCTTCGTCCGAGAGCCGCTCACCGTGGTCTTCTCGCTCGTCCTCCCGTTGGTCATCCTGTTCGTGCTCGGCGGCGTCTTCGGTAACGAAGCGAGTGGGCCGGGCGAGGACGTCGTGTACCGAGGCATTGGCCCGATGACTTACTACATACCGGCGTATCTCGCTCTGGTGGTCGCATCGGTGTGCGTCATCAGCATTCCCACGCACCTCGCCGGCAACCGCGAGCGTGGTGTCCTGAAACGCTTCCATGCATCCTCCGTCAGCGCGTTGACCGTTGCGGGCGCGGAACTGGTTGTCGCACTCGTCCTGTCGGCGGTCAGCGGCATGATCCTCATCGTCGCGGCGCGTATTGCGTACGACTTCGAAGGACCCGAGTCGCTTCCGGCGACCATCGGGGTCTTCGTGCTCCTTGCGGCCGGGTTTGCGGCGTTCGGTATCTTCCTCGGAGCGGTGATGCCGACCGCTCGGGCGGCCCAAGCGGTCGGCATGCTCGTGTGGTTCGTGATGCTCATGCTCGGAGGGGCGGGTCCACCACCCGAAGTGCTCACCGACGCGATGCGCGCCGTCTCAGACCTGACGCCGCTGTGGCATGCCGTCCAAATGATGCAGGACGTATGGCTCGGATTGGATGCCGGACTTTCGTGGGTGGTCTTCGGAGCCATTTCCGTCGTGAGCGCATTGCTCGGCCTGCGGATGTTCCGCTGGGAATAGCCTCACTCAACCTGCCCCGACAAACGACCGGCGACGAGCGGTGCCAGGTCGCCGAGCGCCGTGATCTCATGCGTGAGCGGCACGGCCGGATCAGCCGGTCGACGGTCCGGGTTGTACCAACACCCGGCGATGCCGGCGTTGGCTGCACCCCGCATGTCGGAGCTGAGGCTGTCTCCAACCATGACGACAGTGTCCGACGGCGGGAAGCCGAGGCCGGCGAAGGCGAGCTCGAAGATCGCCGGGTCGGGTTTGGACACGCCGACCTCGCCGGAAATCACGATCACGTCGAAATACCGCTCGAGCCCGAGCCGCTCGATGCGGGATCGCTGGACGTCTCCAAGGCCGTTGGTCACGAGTCCCAAGGACGTGCTTGATCGGAGGTTCTCGAGGAGCTCGGTCGAACCCGGGTAGAGCTCCCCGTGGCGCCCGAGTCCTTCGACGAATGTCGCTGCCATGGATGTCGCGTCGGCGGCGAGGCCGAGGAATTCGGCGAACTCCTGGAACCGGGCAACTCTCACTTGATCCGGCGTGATCTCACCACGCTCGACGGAAGCCCAGTAGGCGCGATTGATCGCGGCGTAGTCCGCGAAGTGAATCTGAGGCTCGGCAACACCGACGCTGCGCATCGTCTCGTCAAACGCCAGCAGCTCGGATGTGTCGGAATCCAGCAAGGTGTGGTCGAGGTCGAGCAGCACCGTCGTGTAACGCATCGGGTAACCCTAGGGGCGCATCAACGCCCGGCGTTTCGAGGGATCAGCAGCTCGGGCGAGCGATCGGTTGACCGTCGTTTGGCAACCGGAGGCGCTGGGGGCTCGAGCCGAGCACTCGCTCGACTTCCCCCCGAGCCTCCAAGTCCACCTTCGTGAAGGTGCAGTAGTTGCGGACCCGGCCCTTGGGGAAGAGCTCGTGGGTCGAGTAGCGCTCCTGGGCAGCAAACACGACTTCCTTGAGGAGGATCGTGCCGTCGGCATCGGCATCGTTGGTGACCATGTCCAGAATGTGCTCTCGCATGAGCTCGTATTGGCGCATGTCCATCGTCCAGCCATCCATGCCATCGGGACGAGTGGCATTGAACATCATCACCCGTCCGCGGCGTCTCGCTTCGGCATCGGCCGCCAACGCGTTGTCGGATACCGGGCCTGCGTATGGGTTCGGCTGTTTGGCCATCAGGGGTCTCCTCTCGAACGCTATCCGGTGCGAGCCCACCTGTTGGATGCGCATGCGATTCTCGCCGTCCGGCGAAGGTGCCGGTACCGTGGCCGCCGATGTCCCGTGCAGCGAAGATCGCCTTCATCGGCTCCCACTCGGTTCGAAAGACGAATGCCGTGCATTCGTTTGCGGGAGCCGTGGGACGCAGCGGACGCAGCGTCGAGGTCGGCCGTGAGGTGATCCGGTTCAACCCGCTCGGCATGAACGAAGGCGCGACTCCCGAGGCGCAGCTGTGGGTCATCATGGCCCAGATCCAGCAGGAACTCGAGCTTCGGAACGCCGCCGACGTGCTCGTCACCGATCGGGCCGTCATCGACAACTTCGCCTACTTCCTCCGGGTCACCGGGGGAGTGGATCCATTCGACGTGCGTCCACTCGTTGGCGCATGGTCGGGCACGTACGACCTGTTCGTTCGTCTGCTCCCCGACGTCCCCTTGATCGTGGACGGAGTGCGCAGCACCAGTGACCGATTCCGCAACGAGATCGAGACGATTCTCAACACGCTGGTGCCGAGTTACGTGCCCGAGGATCGTCTGATCGTGCTCCGCGCTTCGGAGATCACGGAGACGTACGACTGGGCAGCCCTCGTCGAACGCCTGGTCGGGCCGCCGGAGAGCACGGAACCGGTCCCACAGCCCGTCACGCTCTTCCCGACGCTCTGGGACTGATCTGCGGAATCAGAGCGGACCGCGTCGGCTGGGGTCGTCGACAGCGTTGGCGATGTGCTCGACGTATTGGGCGATGGAGTGGTCGGCGAAGTGGTCGACCTTGCCCTGCCTGAGGCTGGCCGCGAAGCCGCGCCAACGGTCCTTGGTTCGCTGACGCTTCGTCATCTTCCGGATGTTGCCGTACGTGTTGATGTAGACGCGCCGCCCCGTGTGGCGATAGCCAAACCACGTCGGCGGCACCCGCGGAACGATGTCGTTGTTGTTGACCCATCGGGTCAGGTCGACATCGACGTTGTTGATGTAGCGTTTGGTTCCGACCCGGGGAGCTCCGAACGTGTAGACGCCCTGTGGCACGGCTGGGATGTGGGCGAGGAAGCAGCGACCTGCGCAGATCGTCGCCATTGCGCCCCCCAACGAGTGTCCGGTGAACCACAGCGATCGTTCTTCCGTGGCAATGATCACCTCGAGAGCAGGCCAGAGGTCGTCGACCTCCTGCTTGAACCCGCGATGGACTCGTCCGACGGTTTCGGCCACCACCATGAACGCATTGACGTCGGCCTTGACATCGTTCCAGTCGTTCGGTTCGGTCCCGCGGCACGCCACGACGATATCCGTCGTGTTCCCGAGCACGTAGGCCTGTGCGCCGCCCCGGTCGGCGAAGTGCTCCAGTTGCAGGCCCAGTTGTGGGAGGTAGACATCGACCGCATGAGGCTCGAGGTAGGCGATCCGCGAGATCTGAGCGAACAACAAGGACGCCTCGATCCGGCTCAGGGGGTCGATCGGGCCGGCATGCGACATGCGGATGGGGATCTCCGGCACCGGTTGTGGATTCGGGGTCGCTTCGCTGGGCACGGTCCGGGATTCTACGCCGCGCCGCTGGGGGTCCAGTCCCCAAGAGGCGGAGCAGCCGGGGCAGAATCCGTCGATCGTCGGGGATCCGTATAGAGGGCGATATGGACGCTCGCATCCCATCGAGAACGCTTGAACTCGACATCACGAGGCCCGGTATCGAACCCGGCTCGCTCGGCTCCGCCCTTGCCGGTGGGCCCACGCTGCTCATCTTCCTGCGTCACTTCGGCTGACTGTTTCCCAAGGAGGTCGTCAAGGATCTCCGCCGGGTCGCCGGGAGCGACCCCGACTTTCCGCACGTGGTGTTCGTGTACATGGGGGACGTCGCCCAAGGAGCCGACTTCCTGGGTGGGCTTTGGCCCGGCGCGCAGGGCATCGCCGATCCGGAGAAGCGCCTCTACGACGCCTTTGGCGTGGCACGTGGCGGCGTGAAGGAGATGTTCGGCCCCGGTGCGTTTGCCTGCGGCGTGCGGGCCGCAGCGAAAGGCAACTTCATCGGCCGCAAACAGGGTGACCCCTGGACCCTGCCGTCGTTCGTTCTCGTCGACGATGATCACATCGTGTGGCGCCACGACGGCGATCACGCCGGCGATCACCCTCGTTGGGGCGAGATCCTGGACCGGGTGCGCACATGACCACGATCGTTGCGATCCACGGCAACGGCGGAGGTGGCTTTCGATTCTCCCGGATGGCCGAGCATTTGCCCGCCGATATCCGCCTCGAAGCGGTCACGCTGCCTGGATTCGGTGGTCGGCCCGCAGATCCAACGTTGCGGACCGTCACCGACTACGCCGAGGCACTCTGGGGAGAGATCGCCGACCTCCCTCGGCCGCTCATCCTCCTGGGGCATGGCATCGGCGGATCGATCGCGCTGGACCTCTTGCAGCGCCAACCGATCGACGGGTTCATCCTCCACGCGCCCGTCGGGACCCGGCTCGACGACCGCCTCTTCCCGAAGCTGATGCGTCCTCAGCTCGTCCGACGCATCGTGCAGTGGGGCATTTCGTCGCGGATCACCCGGCCGATCCTTCGCAGGCGTTTCTTCGGTGGGAGGGTGCCTCGCAGCTACGCGGACCGGTTCCTCGCCGAGTACGCCAGGGCCCAGTCCTTCGGCCAGATGTTCGACATCATCACGAGCTCGTGGTGGGACCAGCTGCAGCGCACCCAGACCCCGACCGTCCTGTTGTGGGGGGCTGAGGATCGTGTGCTCGGTGCCGATCAGCTCGACGACTACCGAGCGCTGCTCCCCAACCACGTCGTGGACGTCGTGCCGGGCTGGGGCCACTTCCCAATGGCGTCAGACCCGGCGGCCTATACCGAGCGGGTCGCCGATTGGGCACGCCGCCTCGCTGAGCCGGTCGAATCCCGGCGGTTCACCACGCTCGGGTCCGGTACCGCCGCCGCTCTCGGCATCGCCCCAAAGGCTGCCATGCTCGATCGAGCCGCACGTGCCGGGCTCCCGGTTCCTCCCGGGATCGTTGTGCCCGATGGAGCCGCGCCCCCCTCTCTGCCCTCATGGATCGACCCTCCGGTCGCCGTGCGTTCTGCGTTCGGTGCTGAAGACGGTGCTGCAGGCTCGCTTGCCGGTCACTTCGATACGGTGCTCAGGGTGCTGCCCGGCGAGCTGGTGCAGGCGGTTGCCAAGGTACGAGCGTCGGCCGATGAAGGCGCAGACTTCCGGCGCGACGTCCTGGTCATGGAGATGGTCGACGCTGCAGTGTCCGGGGTCGCGTTCTCAGAGCCCGGGTACGCCGACGACCTCGTGGAATGGACCACGGGTACGGCCGAACACCTCGTTGCCGGACGCAGCGTCGGCACGTCGACCCGGCTGGCCCGGCTCGGCGTCGGTGACCAACCAAGAGATGGTGACTGGACTGGACGGCTTGCGGTACTCCTCCGCAAAGTCCGCAGGGAGTTCGGTGATGAGGGCTGGGACATCGAGTGGGCCGATGACGGGTCGCGCTGCTGGCTGATCCAGATTCGTCCCGTCACCGCGCCGACCCGTCGCGACGACTGGTTCACGATGGCCAATCATCGTGAGATTCTCCCGGATCCACCGTCCGTGTTCATGACGTCGCTGATCGCCGAGGGCTCGGCTGAGTTGCTCGACTACTACCGCAAGTTCGACCCAGAGCTCTCAGATCGCCGGCTCTTCATTGAAGTCTTCGACCACCGGCCGATGATCAACCTCTCGCTCATGACCGACTTCATGCGTTCGTTGGGTCTCCCAACCCGATTGGTGACCGATTCGATCGGCGGGGGAGCGGAGCAGGAACATGGGCTCAACCCCGTTCGAGCGTTGCGTCGGCTGCCGGTACTCATCAAGCTCGCGGGAGCGCAGGTGATGGCCGCTCGGTTCGCTCGCTCGAAGCTGCACGACATGGACCGGCTGGTCGCGTCCGAGGCAACCTCATTGCACGAGGCCGTTGATCGAGCGCGTATCGCCTATGTCGCGACGGTCCACGGGATGACGGCACTCAACACGGCCGCAGCGGCTCCGACGGCGCTGCTTCGGGCGGTGGGCACACTTGCCGCCCACGGTGCTCGCCAGGAGACCGAGGCGACGGCCATGTTTCGTGAACTCGATGCGATGCGGATGATGCTGACGAGCGCGCAGCTTCGACAGCTACGAGCCGGCGATCTGCCGGCGCCGCCTGCGTTTGCCAGGGCTTGGGACGACTGGCTGGCCCGCTACGGACATCGCGGGGCCTACGAGTCCGACCTCTCTCGTCCTCGGTACACCGAGGATCCGACGCCGATCCTCGACGTGATCGGTGCCGGCCGTCCACTGCGCAGCCAACCGCCGCGCTGGACGTTGTCCCAGATCGCGACGCTTCCGCTCTGGCTGCTGGCCCGCGGCCCAATGGCACGACGAGAGCGATTTCGGTCCGCGGCGATGCGGATCTTCCTGCGGCTGCGACATGACCTCATTGCGCTGGCTTCCCGACGCGGAGTAGCGGAACGGGATCTGTGGATGCTCGAAGCCGGAGAAGTGCGGAGCCTGGATGCGGACTGGGTGCCCGAGCCATCAGACCTCGACCGGCGCCGCCAGGAGCTGGCAGAGGCCCGGGAACGCCCGATGCCAGACCTGATCAGTCGTTTCGGCTCCCACCGCGCAGGCGACGGGGGTCGTGCGGGCGTGGGCCTGGTGGCTGGCCGGGTCGAGGGCAGAGCTTGGGTGCTGACCGAGCCGGGGACCCGACCGCCGGCGGAGTTCGGCTCCGAACCCGTGGTCCTGGTCGCTGCTTCGGTCGACGCCGGTTGGCTGCCGACCTTCTCAATGGTCGATGCCGTTGCCGTCGAGATGGGTGGTGACCTGTCGCACGGATCGATCATCCTGCGGGAGGTGGGTCTCCCGGCAGTGACGAATATCAGTGGTCTCCGAGCCCGGGTGAACACCGGCGACTGGATCCGGGTGAACGGCGATACGGGGAGCGTGGAAGTCCTCGATCGATGACGCCCACCGCTGAACGGCGGTCGCTCAGACGGTGCGAGCGGCGTCGTCGAGGATGCGAGCCAGCGCCGCTGGTCGAGTCATCATCGGCCAGTGCCCCGTGTCGATGTCGACGAGCGACAGATCGGCTGCGCTTGCGAGTTCCGGCACATGGCCCCCGTCGATCCAGGCCGTTGCTTGTTCGGGGCTGAACTCGGGGCAGATCAGCGTGATCGGCACGGCGAACCGCCGTTCGTCGGTCAATCGCACCGTCCCTTTGGCAACCCGTTCCGGGACCGGGACCATTCCTGACTCGAGCTCGCGTCGCGCCGCATCGTCGAGATCCGCTGCGTCGGGGCCCTCGAACGGCTCCCATCCGGGGAAGCGAACCACCCCGTCGACCGGAGGGAAGAAGTCTGCGTACGGTCCGCCGTCGGGCACGGGGAATCCGCCGACGAGGACGACCCGACTGACGTTTTCTGGCCGCCGATCTGCCGCCAGCCATGCGAGCGAGCTGGCTGCAGAGTGGCCGACGACCATTGGTCGAACCGCCGCATCGACGGCGCTCAGGACGGCCGCCAACTGGTCGTCGTGCGTCGCCGACGTTCCACCGTCGTCGGCTCCCGGTAGGGCAACGGCGAGGGGCTGGTGTCCCAGGTTCACCAAATGACGAGCCACGTCGTCCCAGATCGACCTGCGGAGCCACAAACCGGCAATGAGCAGAATGTCCATGAGTCGACTCTAGGGTCTGGGCCCGGTCCTCGGTCGGCAGGCGGACCAGATGGCTAGCTCTGCGATTCCGGGTGGACGTCGATGTCGACCATGAGTTGGTGAGCCAACCGCTCCAGGACCTCAGCGACCGCTTCAGGCGTCGTCGTCGGAGGCAATGCCAGGACCGCATCGGCGGTGAACAAGGTCTCCGCGCTCATCGGCGCACTCGACGTTGCCGTCTCGAGGGTTTCGATGCTGACGTCGAGCGCCGCCAGGGCGTGCGAGACATCGTGCACGATGCCGGGCTGATCCATACCTACGAGGTGGAGCGACAGGCGGGTCGTTGCCACGTCCTGGTCTTCCGGCAACGCTCGTTCGGCGGTGACGTCGAGCAACCCCTGCCGTCGCAGCGGCGCCAAATCCTCGACGAGCGCGTCCACCTTGCTGTTGGGAACACTGACCAACACGATGCCGGCGAACTTGCCGGCGAGTTCGGTCAGATGACTCTCTTCCCAGTTGCCTCCGTGCTCGGCGATCACGCCCGAGAGGGCGTCCACGAGCCCTGATCGGTCGTCTCCAATGAGCGTCAAGACCATACGTGCCATAGCGGAAGCCTACCGCCGACCGGGCAGCCGCAGAGAGATCCCTATTGCGCGGGATCCGGAACGCCGGGCGGTTCCGTAGTTCTGATGATGAGCCGCTACGAGGAACCTGCCTACTCCGTGATCCAGACGGGCACCGGATACGAGATCCGCCGTTACGAGCCGTATCTCGTCGCTGAGACAACCGTGTTCGGCGACTTCGATTCCACCGGCAACGTTGCGTTTCGTCGTCTTGCCGGGTTCATCTTCGGCCGCAACTCCGGGAGCGTGAAGATGAACATGACGGTTCCGGTCACCAGGCAAGCCGCACGTCCCGGCGCGTACCGCTACCGGTTTGTCATGGAGCGGGAGTACTCAGAGGGTGATTTGCCCAGGCCTGTTGACGACAGCGTTCAGATCCTCCGGGTTCCTGCCGGGGTCTTCGCGGTCACGCAATACCGGGGCAACAGCCGTGAAGCGTTGTTTCGTGCCACGGAGGCGGACCTCCTGAGCGCCTTGGCTCGAGACGGCGTTGTGGTTCGCAGGACGGCGATCAGCGCCGTCTACAACGGGCCGTTCACCCCGCCGATGCTGCGCCGCAATGAGGTGCTCATTCCGATCGTATGGGAGGACCGGGAGGCCGCCTGAGGGCCGATTCCGCCGTCGACCTCTGGCGGTGCGGGTCACTCGATCGATGGAGCGCTCCTGCCGATGTGCTCGAGCACCGCACGAGCGATCCAATCACGTTCACGATCGAGCAGCGCATTGTGAATCGATCGTTCGAGCCAGACGGTGTCGCATTCCTCTCCGAGGAGCCACGCCAGGATTCGAGCGGATCTGGGGTCGACCGATTCGTCGGTCTTCGATTGAATGACCAGCGACGGGATGTCGAGGCGGCGGGCAGCGACAGCGGCTCGCCGCATGATCGACACCAGATGCGCCGCCGACTGCGTGGGGAACCCTGTGTAGGTGATCCAGTAGGGCACCATCTCATCGTCGAGATCGGGAGGGCCTTCATCCGGCCATTCCACGCGTGGCTTGAACCGAGCGAGGAGCCGGGCGAGGTAGAGCTGTTTGCCGCGGACGAGGATGGGTGAGTTGATGGTGGTGACCGTGGCGGCTCCGATCGGCTTGGCGAGCACCAGGGAGATCAACCCGCCCATCGACAGGCCGGCGAGGTGGACCCGACGGTGGTCGGCGACGGACTCCGCCGCAGAGCGAGCGGATTCGATCCAGTCGTCCGCCGTCGTCGTCGCCAGGTCGTCGATGTTCGTTCCGTGGCCGGCCAACCGGGGACCGACCACGGTGTAACCGGCCTGGTTGAGCACGGACCCGAGCGGCCGAAAATGGGCCGGAACTCCGGTGAAGCCATGCGTGAGCACCACGGCCTCGCCGTTGGTTCCGTCGAACCGGAACTCAGCCGCGAGGGGGTCGAGGAGATCCGCCATCAGTCCGGAGTGGATGCCGCGGTGACCGTGGCTTCGTCGTACCGCAGGAAGACGATGCCGGCCGCCACGCACAGGACGAAGCCAACGATGCCGGACAGCCGCACCCCGAGATCGCCGCCGATGTCCCGTCCGAAGGTCGTCAGCATGGCAAAACTGACCACACCGAAGGTCTGGCCGAACTTCTGCATCAAGGTGCGAGCTGCGAAGAACATGCCTTCGCGTTGCTCGCCGGTGAGGCTGGCGTCGTAGTCGGCGATGTCGGCGAGCACGGCATTCGGCAGCACCCCGAGGAATGCCAGGGGTATGGCGAGCAGGAGGATGAGGAGGTACGCCTGTGCGACCGGAGAGAAGGTGAGATTGCCGAGGATCGGTACTCCGAGGAACACCAACGCCATCCACAGGAACGCGCCGACCATCAGCGGCTTCTTCCCCAGCCGACGGGCGAGGAGGTTGACGAGCGGATAGAACACGAACGAGACGATCACGAGCAGAGCGAGCAGGGTGGCGACGAGCTCCTCCTCTTGCTCGAGTAGGACGGTGACGTAGAAGAGCAGTCCGGTCTGGACGATGGTCAGCCCGGTGAAGTACACGAAGTCCGACACCACGAACTTGCGGAACTCCAGGTTGGCAAACGTTGCCCTGACGGCCGGACCCAGCGGAACGCTACTGGGCTTCCCCGTCGAATAGCGCCGCTCTTCGAGCACGACCACCGGGACGAACATGCAGATCACGGCGATGAACGCCAGGGCTGCAACGGCGGCCTGGAAGGACCGGAGAGGTGAGAGATCGAACGAGCCTTCGATGGCCCCTGCGATCGCCGGAGTGAGGCCGGCGAGGATGATCCCGATGGCATAGGTGATCGAGATCCAGGTACTCAGATTGAGACGTTCGCGCGGGGTGTGGCCCATTTCGGGCAGCAATGCGAAGTACGGAGTGACGTACACCGTGAGGGTGACGTAGAACAGCGCCTGGACGACGATCAGCCACAGGATGTTCCAACCCGATTGCTCCGACGACGGCGGGACGAACATCAGAACCAGGAAGACTGCGGCCGGCAAGGCGCCGCGCATCATGAACGGTACCCGCCGACCCTTCGGGTTCCGGGACCGGTCGCTGAGCCCGGCGATCCACGGATCCGTGATTGCATCGAGGAGACGGCCCGAGGCGGCGATGAGCGTGATCGCGTTGAGGACCCCGAGGAAGGTCACCCCGGTGATGAGTTGGGGTAGGTCGGCCGTGTCGGGTGGGAGGTAGAAGTAGACCAGCGCCACCCCAACGATGTTGATGAGCGTCGACCACCCGAGTTGCCCGATGGCGTACGCGATCTGTTTGGACAGCGGCAGCGTTTCGACGGTTCGGTCCATGGGCGGGTGAGTGTACCGAGTGCATGGACCCGCAGATCGGCGGTGCGGTCGTGGGCTGCGCTCTTCTAGATTCCACAGCAATGACCGGTAGATACCGACAGAAGCGGTTTCGCAAGCCGACGTGGGCTACCCCTTGAAGGCGGTGGTCTACGAACGATATGGCTCGCCCGGCAGGCTGCGTGTCGACGACGTGCCGGTGCCTCAGCCCACGGGCTCGAATGTGCTCGTCGAGATCGTCGCGACGTCGATCAATCTCTCGGACTGGGAAGGACTCACGGGCAAGCCCCTCTATGCCCGCATCGGGGGAGTGCTGCGTCCGAAACGACCGACGCTGGGGTCCGACATCGCCGGGCACGTCGTGGGACTTGGGCCGGACGCCACCCGTTGGCAGGTCGGTGATGCGGTGTACGGAGACAACCTCCAGATGATGGGGGGCTTCGCCGAGTTTGCCGTCGCTCCGGAGGGGGTCCTGGCAGCCAAGCCCGAGCGCTTGTCATTCGCCGAGGCATCGACGATTCCGCAGCCCGGGCCGATCGCCCTCCAAGGGACCGCATCCGTCCGGGCCGGTGCCCGTGTGCTGATCAACGGTGCCGGTGGCGGATCCGGGTCATTTGCCATCCAGCTCGCCAAACAGGCCGGGGCTCATGTCACCGGGGTCGACAATGCCGGCAAGCTCGAGTTCATGCGTTCCCTCGGTGCGGACGTGGTGATCGACTATCGAACGGAGGACTTCACCAGGTTGGAACCGAAGTACGACTTCATCCTGGACCTCGTAGCGCACCGGTCCGTGTTTGCGTACCGTCGTGCGCTCGCACCCGGCGGCCGCTACCTGTGGGTCGGGGGATCGGTGCGGTCGTTGCTGCGCATCATCACGCTGGGTGCGCTCTTCGGCCGGATGACGAACCGGCGACTCGGCATGCTCGGAGTCCGGCCAGGGCCCGAGCACTTCGCGCCGATGGCCGATCGATGCCTGGCAGGCGACGTCGAGATCCACATCGATCGTACGTTCTCGCTCGACGAGGTCCCGGA
>JASJAX010000002.1 GCA_030066755.1 Acidimicrobiia bacterium | reverse complement strand
ATGACCCGCAACGACCCGATACCGAGTTCCGCTCTGATTTCGGCGTCGTCATCCAGTCCGCGCAGATCGATTCGCAACTCGCCGATCGCGTGCTCGTAGGGGCTTGTGATCTCGGCCCGTGTCTCCGGCGAGAACCTCGCCTCGCCGATCGATCCCTCGAACGGGACCTCGACGACGGTCGTGAGGATGAGCGCCGGTGCCAGCAAGAGTCCGATCGCAATCGAACCCCTCGTCCGTCCCCACCAGGCACCGACGACCAACGCGAGCCCGATCACGGCGATGACGGCTGCGATGTAGTGCTTGCCGTCGGGGCTGGCGATGTCGAGGTTGTCGAGCAGCGCCATCACACCGAGCGTGAGGAGGACCGCTGCCAACGTCAGGCGGCCGAGCATCGACTTGGGAGGCCGAGGCGGAGGAGCCGGACGGGGCGCCGGCGGGGCATACACGTCCGTCGCCGGTGCTGGTTCAGGCGCATATGGCGTTGCGGCATACGACGCGACGGCGTCGTCCGAGTACGGATCGCCCGACGGTTCGTCGTGTGAGGAAGCGGACGGTCGATCTGCCCCGTAGACCACGGGCTGGTCGGCGTCTGCCGACGAAGCCGAACGGGAAGGGGTGTCGAGATCACCGCGATAGAGCAGGACGCCGATGATCAGCAAGGCGGCAGCCCAGATCCATCCTCCACGGACGAACCCGGTCGACGAGAGCAACACGATCCCGGCAACCACGATCAGGCCGACGCCGACCCACTTGGCTGCGTCTCCGCCGAGGCCGCTGGCCCATCGCGAAGCGATCGACTCCGACTCACCTTCGGCCGGCATCAGGATCCAACCTGCGAGATACAGCGGGACACCGAGTCCGCCGAAGAGGGCGAGAAGGACGAAGGCTGTTCGAACCCAGCCGACGCCGACGCCGAGCGCATCGGCGGTACCTTGTGCGACGCCGGCGAAGACCCGGCGGTCAGCAGGCCGGATCCATGGCCGTTCCTGCGGGGGACGCGGAGCGCGCGGTTGGGTCGAGTCTGGGGGCGGGCTGGTATCGGTCATGGTTCCATCATCCTGCGCTCTCGGTCGCACGCCCATCGGGTAAGGCCCGCCGGCCACCCTGAGGGTCCCTGAGGCCACTCGGGGTATCCCCTGGTTGTTGCCCCGGCGGGCCTGTGACAACATCGTGGAACACAACACCACCACAGCGAACCCGAGCCTCGATGGAAACCGTACCCGAGACGTCCCCACCTCCCCAGCCGGCCCGATCCTGGGCACGGTTGCGTCGCGAGCTGGTGCGGAGCGAAACCGACCGCGTCGTCAGTGGACTCGCCGGCGGCATTGCCGCTCGGATCGGCATCCCCTCGGTGTACGTCCGAGCTGGGTTCATCGTGGCAACCCTCGCCGGCGGGGCAGGCATTGCGGCCTATCTGTTCGGCTGGGCCTTGACGCTCGACGACGAGGCAGGCGTCGACCACGTCGAAGCACCGCCGGCCACCACCCGCCAGCGCATCGCCATCGGCGCCTTGTACCTCGGGTTCCTGGGCGTGCTGCAGAGCGCCGGTATCTGGTTTGGAAACGACGTCGTGTGGCCGGTCGGAGCAATCGTCTTCGGAGCCGCGGTGATCTGGGATCGGACGGACGACGAGCGGCGTCAGCGACTCACCCAGTTCGCCCGCTCGCCGGAGGAGGGCCCGGGGCGCGCCAGGGTCATCGGAGGCATTGCCCTGTTTGCGATCGGCTTGGGGTTTCTGTTCTCCAGCGTGGAGACGTTTGATCTCGGACCGGTTCTCATCGCAGCAGCGATGGCCGCCGCCGGATTCATGTTGCTCTTCGGACCGTGGGTGATGCGGATGGCGAACGACCTCGCCGAGGAACGCCGCACCCGTATCCGATCTGAGGAGAAGGCCGAGATGGCCGCTCACCTCCACGACTCGGTACTGCAAACACTGGCGCTCATTCAGCGTTCCGATGACCCGAAGCGAATGGTGACACTCGCTCGCTCGCAGGAACGTGAGCTGCGCGAATGGCTGTACGGCGAGGGCACCCGGCAGCTCGGCAAGGTCCGGGGCGCCATCGAAGCGATGGCCGATCGGGTGGAGAAGGACCACAACATCCCGATCGAGGTGGTCGTGGTCGGCGACGCCGCGTTGGACCCGGATACCGACGCATTGGTCAAGGCTGCGGGCGAAGCGATGACAAACGCTGCCCGCCACTCAGGAGCCGACAAGGTATCGGTCTACGTCGAGGTCAACGACACGTCGGTCGAGGCGTTCGTCGGCGATCAAGGGAAGGGATTCGACCCGGAGGCCATCGACCCGGAACGGCGCGGCATCGTGGAGTCGCTGCGCGGGAGGATGGAGCGCCACGGCGGTACGGTAGAGATCACCTCGCTCCCCGGTGAGGGGACCGATGTCCAGCTACGCGTGAATCGGAGACTGTTATGACGAGCGTCTACCTCGTGGACGACCACGAGTTGTTCCTCACCGGGGTGCGCACCGAGTTGCAGCAGCACTTCGACGTTGTCGGCGTCTCCGGGGATGTCGACGATGCAATCGCCGGGATCAGGCGGGCCGATCCGGATGTCGTGCTCATCGACGTCCACATGCCCGGCGGCGGTGGAGTTTCCGTCATCGACAACGTCATCGAAACCCACCCCGAAATGGTGTTCCTCGCACTGTCGGTGTCGGATGCCCCTGAGGACGTCATTGCGATGATCCGGGCAGGCGCTCGCGGCTACGTCACGAAGTCCATCTCACCCACAGAGCTCGTCGATGCCGTGAAGCGAGTCGGTGCCGGAGACGCCGTCTTCTCGCCGCGCCTCGCTGGTTTCGTGCTCGACGCGTTCGCAGGTGCCGTACCGAAGCCGACCGATCCCGAGCTCGATCAGCTCACTCCGCGCGAGCGCGAAGTCCTCCGTCAGATCGCTCGAGGCTTCACGTACAAGCAGGTGGCAAGCCGGCTCTCGATCTCCATCAAGACGGTCGAAACGCACGTGTCCGCCGTGCTCCGGAAACTGCAACTCTCCTCGCGTCACGAGTTGGCGCGTTGGGCGAGCGACCGACGCATCGTCTGAGGCGCTCGCCTCCTACGGTCGAACCTCGTAGTACGTGTTTCCGGGATCCGGAACGTCGAGTCGCCGGAGTTCACGGAAACCGTGATCGGCGACGAGCGCCGTGAGCGCATCCTGATGGAGACCGGTGTTGCCGAGAGCCCAGCCATCATCGGTGGACATCCCCGATAACAGGCATCCGATCAGCGAGAACCCGTACGACATCGCAAGCAGGGGGTTCCGGCGATCCCGCTCGAAGTCGCCGGACGACCGGAGTTCCTTGATCAGGAGCACGCCGTCGTCGGCGACTTCTCGCCGCATTGCCGCGAGCGCCGTGTCGGGACGGGGCATGTCGTGGAGACAGTCCAGCGCCATGATCAAGTCGAACGGACCGCCCGATAGGTCCTCGGCGCGACCCTGGGTGAACACGAGGTTGGGAATCTCCCCCGCACGGGCGCGACCCCGGTCGAGGGCGCGTACCGATGGATCGAGGGCGGTGACCGTTGCACCGGGGAATGCCCGCGCCACCGCCTCGGACGCCATTCCCGTCCCACAGCCGACGTCGGCGACACGGCCGCCCTCGCCCAGCCGGGTTGTGCCAACGGACAACTGCGGCAACACCATGGGAACGAGCGCCAATCGATTGAACGGACCGGTGAGCCGTTCGACGATCATGGCCATGTCGTCGCCCAGACTGTCGTAGTCGGCACCACGACCCGTCTCGAAGAGTCCGATGACGGTGTCGATGAGCTCGGAGGGGAACGTCGCCCCGAACGCCCCGGCGGCGAAGAACAGACTGGTCGCTTCGTCGACGAGCACCGGCACACCTTCGGGCGGAAGTTCGAAGCGGCCGTCGTCGTGCGAGAGGACATCGGCGGCGGCGAGGCCGTAGAGCCACTCGCGCAACGGCCGAGCGTGCAGCTCGGTCTCCTTACCGAGTTCCGCCGGCGTCATGAACCCGCGGCCCGCCATCGCACGGAAGAGCCCGAGACGATCACCAAGTTGGATCATGAGCGACACCATTTCGCCCTGCTTCGCCTGCCATACGTTCAGTGCGTACCGCTGAATGGTCTCGAGGTCCAAGAAACCGCTCCCTCCGCCGTCGGGATCGAGCCTACGCGGCGAGGGTCACTGCTCGTCGCGGTACGTCGCCGTGACATCCACGATCAGCACGACATCGCCGATCACCTCGACGCGCTCCCCGTACTGGAGGTCATGGCTCCACAGCAGGCGGGACAGTGCCCGATCGAACACCGCCGCCGTGTACTGCGGCAGTGGTTCGTCGGCTTCGATTCGATCCTCCGTCCTCTGATCGGTGCGTTCGCCATCGAGGAGACCGATCTCGATCAGCTTCTTGCCCTTGACGAACTCGAGCGTGCCCTCGGTGAGCTCGAGACTGCCGCCGTACGGCACTTGGTGGGTCCACAACTCTTCGCCGGCGGCAATGTCGTAGGCGGTGAGGAACCGTTTCCCGGTGGTCCGATTCCGGGTGTGCACGATGATGATGTCGCCGGAGTTCGCCTCGATCCGGGCAGTGGACCCCAGCCCGCCGGCGATCGTGCGGAAGCGTTTCGTGTCATCGACGACGACCAGTTCCCCTTTCGCCAGCACGGCAATGAGTTGGTCGGTTGCCACGGCCGCGTTCCACTTCCGACCCGGGAGCGCACCCACCTCGCTCCCGCTCTCTGAGTCGACGAGGTGGAACGACGCCGCTTGGTAGAGCACGGCGAGGTGAGCGTTGGCGACAATCGGCTGCAGTCCATCCAGGGTCCACACGACACGACCCGTCTGCACGTCTACCGCGATCGTCGCCGAGTCTCGGGGGTCGTTGCTCCCTGCGCTGAGCACCATGGTCCCGGAACCGTTGTCGACCCGCTCGAAACGGTCCACGATGGCCGATTGCGCGCTTTCGCTCAGCAGCGATTCGAGCTTGGTGCTGGGCGTTGTTGGGTCTGCTGGAAGGACTTCACCGGTCAACGTGTCGATCCGCTTGGCCGAACCACCCACGCCGAGACGCAAGCTCCGACCGTCGACGGCCACGCTGGTGCCGAAGACCGGGATCGTCGCCTCCCACTGCACCTCCCCGGTGCGAGAGTCGTAGCCCGTCAGGCTGCGTTGGCTTCCTCCCGAATCGGCGTCGGTCCCCGACGCCCGCGCGTCGACGATGATGATCGGGTCCACGACCGCCAACAGCCGGCGCCACCGATCGTCGGGGATCTCCCGCACCAGGTCTGAAGCCGGCCGTACGATCCGAAGCATCCGACGTTCGAGGAAGGCCACGGTGCCACCATCGGTTGCGGCGTCTCGGACTCGATCTTCGAAATGGACGACGTCACCCGAAGCTATGTCCACGACCTCGGCGGCTTGGTCGGATCGGACGATGGCGTACCGCTCGCCGGCGGTATCCAACCAGCCCTCGGCCCGCCAGCGGACCTCGCCGCTCCTCACATCCACAGCTGCCACCGATCCGCCGCTCTGCAACAAGACCACGCTGCCCACTTCCGCGATCCGCCACGACGCCATTTCGTCGACTCGCCAGACGACGACCCCGGTGTCGTTGATCGCAACGGTTCCCCCTCGTTTCTCCAGGAGCATGAACTCGCTGCTGAAGGTCGGGTACTCGCTGGTGCCGTCGCTCCGGACCCACAGAACTTCCCCGGTCAGCAGGTCACGGGCTTCCACGTCCACCTGCAGATACGTTCGATTGAGCGCCCCGATGGCAAGCGCCAGCAGGACGAGCGCGGACAAGGAGGCGGCAAGACCGAGGGCGACGAGCGACGGAGATTCGACTCGTCGAACACGGGCACTCGGCGTCTTCGAGTTCACAGGACGGAACACTCGCTGATCTCGTGTCCGGCGAACAACGCCATCGCTACGAATCCCACCCACGCCAGCAGGATCGCCGCCCAGAAAAGCCGTCGGGCCCGTCGGTCTCCAGGATGCAACCCGAGCCACAGGCCCGATATGGCCAAACCGATCATGCTGGTCCCGGCGATGATCGATGCGAGGCCGCGCGCCCACGCTGGCGCTACGAAGGAGCCGCTACACCGGGCCGCCGCCTCCCAGACCTCGACATGGACGTCGATCCAGGCGACCAGCGCCAACGCCAGGGAGACAAGCGTCAACGTCCCCGCCGCCACGAGGAGCCACGACGGCGGTGGTTTGGGCGTCGGCTCGGACACGGCATCGACGCCGGCATCTGTGGGCGTGGCGTCAGTCACTGTGTCAGGGTATCGGCCGCCATTGCCCGCCCATTGACCATCACGCGGCGAGGGGTCCGACGAGCGGACCCCTCGCATAGCCTCGCGGTCACCTGACACGTGGCGCCGGGCCAAAAGGGCCGTCTCGCTCCACCATGCTTCCGAGACCCCGTTTCCGGACCCGATTCCGCTACTCACCGGAGCAAGGTGCCGTCGAGGCGCTTCTTGTTGAGCGTCCCATCCCGTTCGTCGACGGGGATAGGGCCGATCGTCACGCTTCTTCGGCCCGCTGCGGCCAGCCGAGCATCAAGGACGTCCGATAGGCTGACGCGGTCGATCATCGCGAGGAGGCTGGAGTGGAGTATCACGAGGTCTACGCCCGTTCATTGGACGACCCCGATGGCTTCTGGGGCGAGGCCGCCGCAGCGATCGATTGGGAACAGGCGCCAACCCGGGTCCTCGATGACTCGGACGCGCCCTTCTATCGCTGGTTTCCCGACGGATCGTTGAACACGTGCTTCAACGCGCTCGACCGCCACGCTGCCGGCGACCGCGCCGATCAGCTCGCCCTCGTCTACGACAGCCCGGTCACTGGGACCAAGCGCAGCTACACGTTCAGCGAACTGCGGGACGAGGTCGCCCGCGTCGCCGGTGGGCTCAGCGATCTCGGGGTCGGGAAGGGTGACCGGGTCGTCATCTACATGCCGATGGTGCCCGAAACGGTGATGGCGATGCTGGCGTGCGCCCGGATCGGCGCCGTGCACTCGGTCGTCTTTGGTGGTTTCGCCGCCAACGAGCTCGCCACCCGCATCGACGACGCCGAACCGGTCGCCGTGCTGGCGGCGTCGTGCGGCATCGAGCCGGGTCGAATCGTCGAGTACAAACCGCTGTTGGACTCGGCCCTGGAGCTCGCCGACCACCAGCCCGAACACGTCGTCGTGCTCCAGCGACCCCAAGCCGAGGCTCAACTCGTACCCGGCCGCGATCACGATTGGGTCACCTGGTTGGCAGATGCCCGTCCGGCCGACTGTGTCACCGTCGCCGCAACCGATCCCCTGTACATCCTCTACACCTCGGGCACGACGGGGGAACCCAAGGGTGTCGTACGCGACAACGGCGGCCACGCCGTTGCGCTGGCCTGGTCGATGAACCACCTCTACGGCATGGAGCCCGGGGAGGTGTACTGGGCAGCGTCCGACGTCGGGTGGGTCGTCGGCCACAGCTACATCGTCTACGCCCCACTCATCTACGGCTGCACGACCGTTCTCTACGAGGGCAAACCGGTTGGGACTCCGGATCCCGGTGCGTTCTGGCGTGTCATCAGCGAGCACGACGTTTCGGTGCTCTTCACCGCTCCGACCGCGTTCCGGGCGATCAAGCGAGACGACCCCAATGCGGATCATCTGGAACGTTACGACTTGGGCGGCTTCCGCACGTTGTTCCTCGCCGGGGAACGGTGTGATCCCGACACGTTGCATTGGGCCGAGCGCACCCTCGATGTGCCCGTCATCGACCACTGGTGGCAGACCGAAACCGGCTGGCCCGTCGCATGCAACCCGATCGGGATCGAGCCGCTCCCGATCAAGCCGGGGTCCCCGTCGGTTCCGGTGCCCGGGTACGACATCCGCGTCCTCGATGACGACGGCGAAGAGGTGAACGCCGACACGATCGGTGCGATTGTCGTGAAGCTCCCCCTCCCGCCGGGCAACCTGCCGACGCTCTGGAACGCCGACGACCGGTTCGTTGCGTCGTACCTCGAGACGTTCCCGGGCTACTACCTGACCTCGGATGCCGGCTTCATGGACGCCGACGGGTACCTGTCGATCATGAGCCGCATCGACGACATCATCAACGTCGCCGGCCACCGACTGTCGACGGGTGCGATGGAAGAGGTGCTCGCCGAACACCCCGACGTCGCCGAATGTGCAGTGATCGGCGTGGCCGACACTCTGAAGGGCCAGCTTCCCGTTGGATTCGTCGTGCTGCAGGCCGGCGTCGACCGCGACGCCGACGAGATCAGCGCGGAGCTCGTCGGAATGGTGCGTGAACGGATCGGACCGGTCGCCGCCTTCAAGCAGGCCACCGTCGTGGCCCGGCTCCCCAAGACACGTTCCGGCAAGATCCTGCGGGGCACGATGCGCAAGATCGCGGACGGTGACGACTGGAAGATGCCGGCGACGATCGACGACCCGGTGATCCTCGACGAGATCGGCTCAGCCTTGACCGAACTCGGCTACCCGCAGCGAAAGGGATAGGCCATGACCACCCCGATCAGCCGTTTCCCGGTCGCCGAACTCGCCGAGTTGCCCGACGATCTCCGCACGTATGTCGAGACGATCGCCGAGAAGACCGGGTTCGTGCCGAACGTGTTCCTCGCGCTCGCCCACCGACCGGACGAGCTGCGAGCCTTCATCGGAATGCACGACGCCCTGATGATGAAGGAGAGCCCCGCATTGTCGAAGGCAGATCGCGAGATGATCGTCGTCGCCACGAGTGCCGCAAACGACTGCGTGTACTGCGTCGTGGCGCACGGTGCCGTGCTCCGCATCCGACGGCGGGATGGGCTGATCGCCGATCAGGTGGCGACCAACTACCGAAAGGCCGACCTGAACAGCCGGGAAAGGGTCATGTTGGACTTCGCACTCAAGGTGGCCACGGCGTCCGCCACCGTGGCGGACGCCGATTTCGCAGCGCTGCACGCCGAAGGGTTTACCGACGACGACATATGGGATATCGGCTCGATCGCCGCTCTGTTTGCGTACTCCAACCGCATGGCGAACTTCGCTTCGATGATGCCGAATGAGGAGTTCTATCGGATGGGCCGATCCGGTAGTCAGTAGTCAGTAATCAGTCGGTCCTCGACGACCCGCCCCAACTACGGTGCCGACGTGAAGATCCTTCCCTTCGACGATCACTACGACCTCGCCGCCCCCTTGTACGGCGTCGACCCCGGGGCACTGCGCGCTGACGACACGTCGAACTCGCGGCTCGTCGGGAGGTGGCTCGCCACGGAAGAGGGGGTTGCGGTTGCGGCGGTCACGGCGTGGGTTCGGCCGGATGAGCGCATGTTCCTCTCGTTCGCCGGCGACGACGTGGACCGGCGCGGCATGCTCGGTGCTGCTGCGGCCGAGGGGCTCGGTCGGCCGGTCTATGTGAGCATCGACGCTGCAGACACCGGGACCGTCGCTTCGCTCGCCCAGGCTGGCTTCACCACGGAGGTGGAAAGCGATGTGTTCGGTGTCCCGTTCGAGACGGCCCTTGGATGGTTGCGGCCGCGGAGCGTGCCGGCTGGATTCCGTCTCCTCACAGCCGACCTCGCTGATCGGGACCGCCTGTTCGAGCTCGACAACCGGTTGCGCGCCAGTGTCCCCGGAACGGACGGGTGGCAGGGAGACCGTACGTGGTTCGACGCCGAGCTGAGCGACTCGCCACCGTTCGATCCGGCCGGCTATCTGGTGGCCGTCCACGAGTCGTCCGGCGACTACGCCGGGTTGATTCGGTTCTGGCGCAACCGATCCGGCCCGCGGCTCGGCTTGATCGGCGTACTCCCGGCATTCCGCCGCACCACGATCGCTGCCGCCCTGCTGCGAGCCGGACTCGAAGCCGCCTCGACCTGGGGCTTCGGCACGTTCACCACGGAGACGAGCACCTCAAACCACGCAATCCACCCCAGGCTCGTCCGCCTCGCCGGACCCCCAACCGCCCGCTTCCTGCAGCTCGTCCTGGTTCCCCGCACCGGCTCCTGAGCCGTCTCAGTACTCAGTACTTGGTACTCAGTACTCGGCCGAAGGCCGCCTGACTAGTCCCCCCAGAAACTGGCGGATTATGTCTCCAGAACCACCTGCCGATGCCGTTGACAACAGAGAGTATTCCTCGACTTCTCTGGAGGAGAACGGAATGAACGCGGTACTCACCCAGCGCCTGGGCGCGGCCGTGACGGCGGTTCTCATGGCGAGTGTCCTCGTCGTGACCACGTCGCGAGCGGCCTTCAGCGACACCACGGTGAACCCCAACAACGACTTCGCCGCAGGCGACGTCGTCCTCACCGACAACGACCTCGATGCGGCGATGTTCAGCGTGTCCGACATGGCACCGAACGACACGGTCGAGAGCTGCATCGAAGTCACCTACGACGGCTCGTTGACCCCCGCCGACGTGGTGCTCTATGTGGCACCCGGCGATCTCGGAGGCAGCGGGCTCGCCGGCTATCTCGACCTCACCGTCGAACGCGGCAGCGGCGCTGCGGCGTTCGGTGACTGCACTGGCTTCACGTCGGCCGAGACGCTCACGACCGGTGGCACCCTCGCGGCGTTCGCCGCGGCATCAACGGACTTCGCGTCCGGCGCCGGCACCTGGGCACCCGCTGCCACCGGCGAGTCCCAGTGGTACCGGGTCGTCGTGACCTTGCAGGACGACAACGCCGCACAAGGGCTGGATGCGACCGTTGACTTCACTTGGGAGGCGCAGAACAGCTGACCGGTGACTGCGCCACGGTGAGATGACACGCGAACGTCCGTCGCTGCATCCGGGTCAGGAGCCACTTCCTGATCCGGATGTGCGCGTCGGGACCCCGCCAAAGGGACGGTTCTACGCCGGTCTCGCAGCCCTCATCGTGGTCATCATGTTCGGGACCCTTGCGGTGATGGCCCTGCTCCCACTCATCGTGCCCGGATGGCAATCGGCGTCGATCATCTCCGGTTCGATGGAGCCGGTGATCCGAGCCGGCGATGTTGTGATCGCATCCAACCACGATGGCGTCGGTCTCGGCCCGGGGACGGTGATCGTTTTTGACGACCCCGTCACCGGCGATCTTCTGACCCATCGAATCGTTGGACTCACGCCCGCCGGCGAGTACATCACTCAGGGCGATGCCAACCGCGGCGCCGACTCGACCCCGGTGTCACCAAGCCGAGTACAGGCGGTCGGCCGCATCCTCGTCCCGTTCGTCGCTCTCCCCCGGGCGTGGATCGCCCAGGGGAATTGGCTCGCCCTTGCCGCAGCCATCGCCGTCATGGGTCTCGCAATCCGCTTCAGTGCGTTCGCCATCCTCGAGGTTCACAACCCGTGGCGGATCGAGGACGAGGAGGCCGATCTCACGATCCGGCCCGAGCCGCTGCCCGACGCTGCGCCCCGGCCGGTCGCCGTGTCGCCCGCCTGGCGTTCGATCGCGACCGGTGATCTCCGCAACCTGCCGCTCGAGGAGACGGCAGAAGAGACCGCCGCTGAGGAGACGGGCTGATGCGAGGCCCCCGCTTCGCCGTGCTCACCGTGATCGCCGCCATGGCGGCCGTTGCGATGCTGCCGATCTCGGGCGCCAACTTCTCCGACACCGCCGACAACGACGCCAACAGCTTCACGGCTGCGATCCTGAGCCGAGTGTTTCGAGTCACGACCTACGAAATCCGGTCAGGCGAGTTCTCCGGCACGTCGTACACCATCTCCTTGAACAACCCGCTCGCCACCGACTACTTCGTCGTCCTCCGCGGCGGCGCCGGAAACGGCAGCAATGGCGGAAACCGCACTCCGAGCCAGAACTACGCCAGGGTCGATGCCGACCCGCACGGCAACTTCGCCTCTTCCACCGGTGCCTCACAGCTGCGCCTCGCACGGGTCAACGGCGGCGGCAACTGGCAGGGTCAGGTGACGGTCGTCGAGAGCCTCGCCGATAGTGCTGGGTCGGGGTTCCGCCTCCTCGACGTGGTCCAGACGTCGATGGGACCTGGTGTGGCTTCGACCTCCGCAACCAGCGCAACGAACTGGACTGACCTCAACCAAGTCGGCCTGTACGGCGGCATCCGCGGCGGAGGGGCGACGGCAACGACCGGCAACCGGAACCATCACAACACCGCATGGGCCACCATCGTGCCTTCCGGCTCAGACAGCGTCACCTACACCCGACAGACCGGCGGCGGCGGGCAGCTCTCGGGCACCACGACGTTCTCCACCTACGTCGTCGAGTGGGGCGCCGATTGGTCGATCCAGCAGACCACGCTCAGCGGAACGGGCGGCGGTGGGGGCTCGGATCAGACGGGGAACTACGTCACCGCAGCCATCGCCCCCGTAGCCCGAGCCGAGACGTTTGTGCTTGCGTACGGGCGGACCGCAGACAACGGTCTGGGCGATGGCTGGGAGGGTCAGATCTTCACGCTCGGCAACGGCGTGACGCAGAACGCCACCGAGTCGAGCATCGCTGTGTCGGCCCAATACGGTGACAATCGAACTGCCGCCGTGTATGTCCACAGCCACCCCGACCTGGCCGTCGACTACCGATTCGGCACATACAACGGAACAGGAATCCCGACTTCGAGCGCAACCGGCACCCTCACAATCGACGGGGCCGCTGGATCAGAGACCTACGACAACTCAGGAACACTCCGCTCGACGACCGGTACGAGATTCACGGTGGTCACCAACAGCTCTGGTGGAGTCGGGACGGCGTACCCGCGGCCAATGGTATGGAGCCGACCCACCGCCGCCACGACGGCGACGTGGGTCCGCTCACGCACCGGCCAGCCCGGAGCGATCTGGCTCCAGTCGATCGACTTCGACGGGATTGTGGAATAGGAGCAATCAGTCGTCAGTCGTCAGTCGTCAGCGGCGTAGCCCGCGCCCGATCGACGGCGCACCGCTACTGGTCGGCGGCGGAGCCGCCGCCCAGCCCCGCGGCTTGCTCGACGAGCGGCATCGTGCGCAGGGGCACCTGCTCGGCGAGGGCGATCGCCGTGGCGCCCCGGTCGATCTCGGGCAACGAGAGGATGTGCTCGAGCACCTCCATCAGGTGATCGTTCGAGCGAGCCGCCAGGCGCACCAGGAGGTCGCCCTGTCCGGCGATGACGTGGGCCTCGATGACCTCCGGTACCGCACGGAGCGGAGCCGTCACGGTGGCGAGTTGGCCCTGGCTGACCTCAATCGTGACGAATGCCGTGACGGGGAATCCCAACGCTCGGAGGTCGATCTCGGGACCGAACCCGGTGATGACACCTCTCCGCTGGAGCTTCTCCAACCGGGCCGTGGCGGTTCCCCGGGCGATGCCGAGACGTCGAGAGAGCTCCAACATGCCGATACGCGGCTCGTCGGCGAGCTGTCGGATGATGCGCCCATCGAGCGCATCGATCGCCGATGCCTCTGGAGTCTCCGCACTGTGCACAGTCAACGCCGCCCTCCTGGGTCATCGAATGAGCGGATTGTACAGCTTCAGTTGGTTCCGTTGCGCATACGCCCTACCCAGTCCATGATCACTGGGCAGAACGCACGACATTGTGAAGTATCGCACAACCGTTCGTTCAACCAGACGCTGAGAGGGAGAGCACATGACCAGCGACCTCATGCCGATCCTCGGCTACGACGCCATCGAGTTCTACGTGGGCAACGCACGCCAGGCCGCGCACTACTACCGCACTGCCTACGGCTTCGATGTCGTTGCCTATGCCGGCCCCGAGCATGGCACACGCGACCGCTGCTCCTATGTACTCGAGCAGAACGGGATCCGTTTCGTGATGACCGCCGGCCTGACTGCGGACTCCCCCATTGTCCAGCACCACGCCCGTCACGGGGATGGTGTGAAAGATGTGGCCTTCACCGTGCCGGATGCCGAGGAGGCGTTCCGCATTGCGGTGGAGCGTGGGGCCGAACCCCACCGCGAGCCGTATGTGGTCGAAGACGAGCACGGCAAGATCGTGATGGCTGCAATCAAGGCGTACGGCGAGACGATCCACACGTTCGTGGACCGCTCGAACTACTCGGGTGTCTACGCGCCCGGTTACAAGCCGACGAAGCACCAGCGCCCGGCCGATCCAATGGGCCTGCAGTTCGTCGATCATGTCGTCTGCAACGTCGACCTCGGCGAGATGGACCAGTGGGCGGCCTACTACGCCAACATCATGGGCTTCACGCAGCTCCACCACTTCAACGACGAGCAGATCGCCACCGAGTACACCGCACTCATGTCCAAGGTGCTGTGGGATGGCAACGGACGGATCAAGCTGCCGATCAACGAGCCGGCCGACGGCAAGAAGAAGAGCCAGATCGAGGAGTATCTCGACTTCTACGGCTCGGCCGGGGTGCAGCACATGGCGCTCGCCACCGACGACATCGTGGCCACGGTGCGCAGGATGCGAGAAGCCGGGGTGCGGTTCCTCACGACTCCGAAGACGTACTACGACGATCTCCGGAGTCGTCTCGATTGGTCGACCATCGACGCCGACCTCGAGGAACTCGCCGAGCTGGGCATCCTCGCCGACCAGGACGACGAGGGCTACCTGTTGCAGATCTTCACGAAGGCAGTCCAGGACCGACCGACGGTCTTCTACGAGATCATCGAGCGTCACGGTTCCCGTGGTTTTGGCGTCGGCAACTTCCAAGCCCTGTTCGAAGCCATCGAACGCGACCAAGCCCTGCGCGGCAATCTGTAGGCACGGGGCGGACAGTCCCCCCTTTGGGGGGAAGTACCGCCGAGGACGAAGTCCTCGCGGGTAGGGGGGCGTGCCCTTCGGGCACGTGGGAGTTCGCATGGCGAACTCCAGACGGACTTGCGGAGCAAGTACGCCAGCACTCGTCGACCCGTTGGAACCCGAGACCTGAGACCTGAGACCTGAGACCTGAGACCTGCGACCCGAGACCTGCGACCTGCGACCCACGACCCGCAACGCCACTCCCCTTCCATCTAGCCTCACCAGATGACCTCTACTCCATCGGATCGAGACGATTCCGGGTTCGTTCCGTACGACCGCCCGGTCGTCGAGCCAGACGAAATCGTCGAACGCGCCAAGGCGATCTACGCCGAAGCCGACACTCGGCGGTCGGTCCGGCACTTCAGTGACCGCCCGGTACCACGCGAGGCGGTGGAGTACGCGATCCGAGCGGCGTCCACCGCACCGTCCGGTGCCCACCGCCAACCGTGGACATTCGTCCTCGTGGGCGACCCGGAGGTCAAACGGCGGATCCGGGAGGTAGCCGAGGCCGAGGAGCGCCAGAACTACCTCGGGGGACGGATGAACGAGGAGTGGCAGGAGGCCTTGCGACCGCTCGGCACCGACTGGCAGAAGCCGTTCCTCGAGACCGTGCCGTGGATCGTGGTCGTGTTCGAGCAACGCTACGGCGCGCACGACGACGGGACCAAGCAGCACAACTACTACGTCAAGGAGAGTGTCGGGATTGCGTGCGGGATGTTCATCTCGACGCTGCACCGCATCGGACTGGCAACGCTGACCCACACCCCGAGCCCGATGCGCTTTCTGACGAAGATCCTCGGGCGGCCCGACAACGAACGTCCCTTCATCCTCTTCCCCATCGGCTATCCCGCAGAGGACGCCATCGTCCCGGACTTGACCAGGAAGGCACTCGCCGAGGTCATGGTCGAAGTGGATCAGCCACACGACACCTGACCTCAGATCTCACGTCCCAGGTCGCAGGTCCCAGGTCGCAAGTCCCAGGTCTCAGGTCTCAGGTCTGACGACTGACGACTGACGACGCTATCGCGTCCCGTCGTCGATACCGGCGAGCCGTTTCGCTGCCTCCTTCTTGCCCTCCATGTCGGCGAGCCGGGCAATCTGGATCCGTTGCGCTTGTGGCGACCCCGCTCCGTGCATCGACTCGGTCAGATAGCCGACGGCGTTGCGACCCATCGTCATGTTCTCGATGAGCCGGAGGACCCGCACACGGTGTTCCGTCGGAACCCCGTCCTTGGCGGCGAGGTACTTGTCCAGCAGTGGTCCGAGCCGCTCGTGGGTGAGCTCGGCCTCCGACGGCAGCGTCGACACGAACCCGCCGGCGAGGTCCTGAGCGAGCCGACCGATCTCGAAGGGAAACCGGGTTACGTGGTGCTTGCACACATTGGCGAGCATCCCGTCGTTCTCGTAGTTCCCCGCGGCCGTGCGGAACGACTCGTGCGAGGCGGCCATGCCGGTCCCGTAGATCGTCTCATTGAGGTGGTTCATCTCGACCAGCTTGTCGCGAACGTGAGACGCCCGTTCGACACCGTTGTAGTCGGCGACCAGCGCCGCCGCCCCGATGAGCACGTCTCCAACGCCCGACTTACACACGTAGGACCTGCGGTGGTACGCCGTGAAACGCTCAACCAGCGGCGCGGCAAACTCGTGCTCACCGTCGAGGAACACCTTGTCCCACGGAACGAAGACGTCATCAATGATGATCATGGCTTCTTGCCCGCTGTACTGGGCGTTTCCGACGTCGATGCTGCCGGGCTCCATCGCTCGGGTATCGCACGCCTGGCGCCCGTAGATGTACGTCAGTCCCGAAGCTTCGACCGGAATGGCGCACACGACGGCGTAGTCACGGTCCGACGCAGTGAGCCGCATGGTGGGCATCACCAGGATCCAATGGGAGTTGATACAGCCGGTCTGGTGCGCCTTGGCTCCCCGTATGACGACGCCGTCGTCGCGTCGTTCGACGATTCGGACGAACAGGTCAGGGTCCGACTGCTCAGATGGTCCTTTCGAACGATCGCCTTTGACGTCCGTCATCGCACCACCCAGCACGTAGCCCTGCCGCTGCGCCATCTCGAGGAAGTTCCGGAACCGTGCGTGGTACTGCGTGCCGTGCGCCTCATCGACGTCGAAGGTCACGGAGTAGAGCGAGTTGACTGCGTCCATGCCCACGCACCGCTGGAAGCAGGTGCCGGTCAGGCGGCCGAGTTCTCGCTGCATCCGGTTCTGGGCAACCACATCATCGACACTCTCCGTGACATGGAGGAACCGGTTCACGCGCTCGCCGGTGATCGCCGATTTGGCGGTAGCGAGGTCGGGCCGGCGTTCGGCGAGATCGAACGTCTCCGCAATGGCGTTGATCGACGGTCGGATGATCGGATGGTCGAGTGGCTCGTCCACTCGTTCCCCGAACAGCCACACGTCGAGGTCCCGGCCTCGGAGGCTCTCGAGATAGTCATCGCTCGTGCGGATCGGGTCGCCCTTTGCCCATCCGGGTTCGGCCATCGTCGCTCCTCTCGCCTGCGGTCAGGCTACCGAGCGAAGCAGATCAGAGCGATGCCAGCATTGCCGCCGCGATCAGGCCTCGTACCGACCATGCGGCCGTTCTGATCCAGTTGCCCCGCACCAAGGAGCGCCAGGTGGCGTCGCGGAAGCCGGTCCCCAGTTCGCGGTGTTGCGGGACCTGCACGACGAGGGTGACGATCCAGATCGCAACGACCAGGACCGCTCCGGTCCAGGCCAATGGAGTCGGAACCAGATCCAACGCCGTCAGCAGCAGTGCGGTCCCGACCTCCACCGGCATCAGGGCGGCGACCACCCACGTGGTGCGCTTGGTGTGCTGCGCCTCGTATTGCACGAAGCCCTCGATGCCGACCGAAGCGAACAGCGGATAGTGAACGAGCTGGACGAACCAGATGAGGCCGACCATTGCCCACGTCGCGGCGGCGTGCACGATGACAATGGTCTCTGCAGTCATCGGCTTCGGACGTTGCGGAATCCCCCGTCGACTGCGATGACCTCGCCGGTGACCCACGTGGTGTCCGGGTCGAGTAGCCATGCAACGGCGGGCGCGATGTCTTCGGGTTCGCCGACGCGGCCGAGTGCATGCATCTTCGCCGACGCTTCCTCGGCCGCTTCGGATCTGAGGAGGCTCGCCGCTTGCGGCGTGCGGACCAGGCCGGGCGACACCGCATTGATCCGGATCCCGTGCCGGGCATACGTCGCCGCAGCGGCGCGGGCGAGGCCCTCGACTCCGGCCTTGGCTGCGGCAATCGCCTCGTGGTTGGCCAGACCCAAGCCAGCGGCAACGCTCGAGAAGAGCACGATGGACCCTCCCCGACCACGCATGACCTTGGCCCCCGCCCGTACGGCGGCAAACGCCGATGTGAGGTTCGTGGCGATCACTTCGTCCCAATCACTCGCCGCCATGCCGTGGGCCGGCTTCAGCACGATCGATCCCACGGCGTTGACGATGCCGCGCACCGGGCCGAGGTTGGCCTCTGCCCAGGCGATCGCCTCGTCCACATGATCCGGACGAGTCGCATCGAGCGTGAATGGTGTCCCTCCGACTTCGGCGGCGAGATCCTGGAGGGTCGACGCCGTCCGCCCAGCAAGCAGGAGCGGTTCGCCGAGCTTGGCAACCTGGCGGCTCACAGCGGTGCCGATGCCGCCGGCGGCACCGAGGACGACAATGGACGAAGGCGCGGTCATGGTTCCTCTCGAGTAGTCACCGGAACTACGGAGCCGATCGCCGGACGGGATCAGAGCTCGCCCGCTACGAGTGCGCCACGCACCCACTCAGCTCGCGTGCGCACCTCCGGGAGATCGGTCAGACGTTCGAGGGCCCACAGCTGACGTCGGACGCGGTGATTGGTTTCGAGTGCGTCCCGGTTGCGCGCGAGGAAGTCCCAATACAGCGTGGTGAACGGGCACGCATCGTCGCCGGTGCGCTTCTTGGGGTTGTACCGACAGTGCTTGCAATGGTCGCTCATCTTCGAGATGTAGTTGCCACCTGCGGCGTACGGCTTCGTCGCCATGCGGCCGCCATCGGCGTACAAGGCCATACCGATGACATTCGGCACCATCACCCAGTCGGCAGCATCGATGAACGACGATCGCATCCACTCGGTCATCGCTTGAGGATCGATGCCGGCGATCAACGCCAGGTTGCCGAAGATCATCAGCCGTTGGATGTGGTGGGCGTACGCATGGTCGGTGACGCCACGCATGGCCGCCGCTACGCACGTCATCGAGGTCCTGCCGTCGAGCAAGGCTGGTGGGACCGGCAAGTCGGCGTCGAGTGCGTTCTCCTCGGCGTACTCGGGCATGTGCAGCCAGTAGATGCCCCAGACGTATTCACGCCAACCGATGATCTGCCGGATGAAGCCTTCGACCGAGGCCAGCGGAGCGCTGCCACGTTCGAAGGCGGCGATCGCGGCATCGCACACCTCTCGGGGTGTGAGCAGCCCCACGTTGATGTAGGGACTGAGGAGCGAGTGCGCCATCGACCACTCCTCCGTCAGCATCGCGTCCTGATGGGGGCCGAAGATCGGAAGCACCTCGGCGACGAAGTAGGCGAGGCGATCCTGTGCAGCGCTCCTCGTGGTCGCCCAGGTGCCGTCCGGATCGGCCCCGAAGAGCGAATCCGGCAGGTCGGCCAGCACCGTTCGGTCGATGGCGTCGAGTTCCGACGTCGGGCGTTCCGGCCACGAGCGGCCGTCACGGGGTGGAGGTTGGCGGTTCTCGTCGTCGAAGTTCCATCGCCCACCGACAGGTTCGTCCCCGTCCATCAGGTACCCGGTTGCGGCGCGCTGGATGCGATAGAAGTCCTCCATGACGAGACGCTTCCGGCCGGCGGCCCACGCTGCGAAATCCTCGTAGTGGCAGATGAACTGATTGGACCGCACGAGGTCGATCCCGAGACGTTCGAGCAGCTGACGGCCATGCCAGTTCATCGGCTCCATCGCCAGGATGCGTTCTGGGCCGAACTCAGACCGGTGCTCCATCACCGCGTTGGCAAAGGAGGGGGCTGACCGGTAGTCGACATCCCACCCCTCCACTTCCAGTTCTGCAGCGAAGTGGCGCATCGCGCTGAGGACGAAGTGCACGCGTTGGCGGTGGTACCGCCTCCGTGTGATCAGCCCATCGGTCTCGACGAAGAGCAAGCGCACGTCGCCGGGTGATCGGCCCTCGAGGCTGGCGATCGATCGATTGAGCTGGTCGCCGAGGATCCACACCGTATCCATACACCGAGGGTACGAGGCTGGCTGCCGATGCGGGTGATTCAGGTACTGGCCGAGCGCTGCGTACGCTGCCTCTCATGCCCGAAGGACATACGATCCACCGCCACGCCCGGCTGCAGCGCAAGCATCTGCGCAACGCCGGACCGATCGCGGTGTCGTCTCCCCAAGGTCGCTTCGCAGCGGGCGCCGCCCGCTTGGACGGGAGTCGCGTCACGGCGGTCCAGGCTTCCGGCAAGCACCTCTTCTATCGGTGGGACCAAGGTGACACCTTGCACGTCCACCTCGGTCTGTTCGGCAAGTACAAGACCTTCCTCGGTGATCCGCCACCTCCCACCGACGGCACCCGCCTCGCCATGCGCACTGAAGACGCCACGATCTATCTGGCCGGACCGACCGTTTGCGAGATCATCGACCCCGACGAAGAGGCCGGGATCCGCAAGCGGCTGGGACCCGATCCCCTCGACCGACGTGCCGACCCGGAGCGATTCATTGCGAACCTCGGACGGCGCCGCATCCCCATCGGCGCAGCGCTGCTCGACCAGAAGGTGATCGCCGGCATCGGCAACGTCTACCGAGCCGAGCTCCTCTTCATCCTCGGCATCGACCCGCAGACACCGGCGAATCAGCTCGACTCATCCACTGCAATGGCCCTGTGGGACCGTACGGTGACTGAGCTGCGTCGCGGCGAGAAGAGCGGGCGTATCGTCACTACCGATCCGGCCGACTTCGGGGCTCGGCGCGACCGCGACCTGGACCGCAGCGAACGGCTGTACGCCTACAAACGTGATGGTTTGCCGTGTCGACGATGCGGAACCGAGATCCGCATGACCGAGATGGCAAACCGACTGATGTGGTGGTGCCCGTCCTGTCAGACCTGACTGCCGGACCAACGGCGTGACGGATCGGGTTACTCAACGCTATCCACGTCGACCGGCCGCCCGAGCCGGAACTGACGTGGTGCGGCAGGCAGGTCGAGCTGACTGGCGGACCAACGGCGTGACGGATCGGGGGTGTGACGGGTCGCTCAGCTGAAGATCGGCTTTGCGACCGCCGCAACGGCATCGATGTGCTCGACCGGGGTACCCGGCATGTTCAGCACGATGCCGTCGAGCCCGGCGTCGCGGAATGCCTGGAGCTCCTCGCCGACTGTGTCGGGGTCACCAAAGGTCATCGCTGCGCTGATCTGCAGCTGCAGGTCCTCGGGCAAGTCGTCGAAGCTCCCCACACCGAACCGTCGCCCGATGCCGGCCTTCGCCACCTCCATCGTCGGAGCAACGACCACGGTGCCGAGGCGGGTTCGCCAGATGTCGGCCGGATCGCGCCCGAGACGCTCACAGTGCTGATCGAGCACGCCCATGAGGTGGCGAATCTGGTCGGGTCCACCGAAGACGTTGCAGGCGTCGCCGTACTGGGCAACCATCCGGAGCGTCTTCTTCTCGCCGCTTCCGCCGATCATGATCGGCGGGCCGCCCTCACGAACCGGCGGCGGCGAGTTGAGCGCATCCTTGACCTGGTACCACTTGCCGTCGAACGTCACCGTCGACTCGGTGAACATGCCCTTCACGATCTGAAGCGCTTCTTCGAGCTTCTCGAACCGATCGGTGAACGTGCCGAACTCGTAGCCGTACCCGTCGTGCTCGGCTTCATACCAACCGGCGCCGATACCCCAGATCGCCCGCCCCTTGGAGATGACGTCGAGCGTGGTCACCGTCTTGGCGAGGAACGCCGGGTTGCGGTACGTCACCCCGCCGACCATGGCGCCGAGCTGGATCGTCGAGGTTTGCGCCGCGACCCCTGCGAGCAGCGTGTAGGCCTCCAACATCGGCTCGTCTGGACTTCCGAGCATCGGCAACTGGTAGAAGTGGTCCATCACCCAGAAGCTGTCGTAGCCGGCGTTCTCAGCGGCGCGGGCTTGTGCGATGACCTGGTCGAAGATCTGGGCGCCGTCGCCGTCGGGATACGTGAAACTCGGCACCTGAAGGCCGAGACGAGTGTTGAGTCGTGAAGCCATGAGTCGACCGTAGCCCCACCGCCGTCTCTACCTGCACGATCCCCTCCTTCGGCTCGCAAGATCGATGAAGCGACTGCGGACCGGGACCGATACATCAGCAGCGGCTCGGAGCCGCCGCCGGGCTCAGCGATAATGTCCGTGTGATGAACGAGGGTCACATGACCGATATGGGACAGGCCGAAACGACAGCGCCGCACCTTCCTGCGGTCGGTCGGCCTGCCCAGCTCACGATGGAGATCCTCCAACCGTTGCGGTTCCATCTCGAGTTCGGACAACGGGAACCGCTGTCCCTTGCGCTCTATCGCGTGTGCCTCACCGAGATCGACACCGCCCTGGCGTCGATTCGACAGAGTCTCGATCCCGAGATCGGCGTTCACGAGGCACGCAAGGCGATGAAGCGCCTCCGGGCGATGTTGCGGATGGCCCGCGACGAGATCGGTGAGGAGATCTTCCAGGCGGAGAATGCCGTGCTGCGCGACGTTGCTCGTGTCCTGTCCCCCGTGCGGACGGCCCACGTGCTCGGTGAGTTGGCTCGAAGCTTGCTCCTCGAGCTCGGGGCGAATGTCCCCCCCGATGCGGCGAGCCACCTCGTCACGTCGCTGGATGCCATGAGCCGGGAGCAGTCCGCAGCCGTGCTCGACGATCAGCAGACGATGACCAACGTCGTTACGACGCTGTTGGCGGCGCGGTCTCGTTACGAGAGCTGGCCGGTCGTCGACACGGATCTGTCAGCCCTCGGCCAGCCCCGGCATCGCATTCCGGACGAGTTCTCGAGCATCGAGCCGGGGATTCGAAGGACCTACCGGCGGGGACGCCGAGCCATGCGGGTTGCCCAGGAGTCGCCGACCGTGCACGCATTCCATGAGTGGCGCAAACGAGCCAAGTACCTGCGCTATCACATGGAAGCGCTCCACCTCGTGTGGCCGGAGGTCGTTGGCGGCCTGGCGGAAGCCCTCGACACCTTGGGCGAGACCCTCGGGGACGAGCACGATCTCGCCGAGCTCGGTCATACGATCATGGCCCAGCCTTCGCTCGTGCCCGATGACCGTGGCCGCCGGATCTTGCTCGTCGAGATCGCCCGACGCCGTCTCGATCTCCAGGCCGTTGCGCTTCGTATCGGAGCAACGGTGTATCAGGAGAAGCCCACGGCGTTCACCCAGCGCCTCGAGACGTACTGGGCTGTCGCCCGCAGCTGAGTTGGCAAACCGCTAGACGTCGCGGATCCCGGCAACCAGCAGCCCGATGCCGACCACGACCAAGAATGCTGCCAATAACCGCGCAAACCCACGGGTCACCGCACCGCTGTCTGCGGTCCCCCACAGCCGCACCCCGCCGATCGCGACCGCCAGCGCAACCACCGAGGCTCCGAACCCCTCGGTTGCTCCCCACAGCACCATGAGCAGGAGGAGCTCGGGGACCAGCATCACCGGGAATGCGACCGGGACCACGGCATGCGCGTCGCGACCGAGCGCGGGCACCGGTCGGAGGGGTGCGAGCACCACACGAGCCCCGGCCAAAACGGCGACCGCACCCGTTGCGATGCGCCAGGTCTCATCGCTCAGCTCGAGCAGCTCGAGGATCTGGGTGCCGAGTCCGGCGGCGGCGATGAACACCAATGCCGTGATCGCGGCACCGACGGTCAGCGGACGTCGTCGATCGTGGGCTGGCGTGGCCGACAACAGCTCGGCCACGCGTGGTGGATTGGATGCCGCAACTGCGCTCAGGAGGAGAAACCACATACTCACGACTCCTTGGCCTCCTGACGCTCCAGTGATTGTGCGGCGCCCAACAACCCGGAGAGCACATGCTGCTGATCGTCGACTTGCGTGTAGCCACGGTAGAACCAGGCACCTACCTCGCGCACCGGTGACGTGCGGACATCGCCCTCTGTCACTTGACGTTCTGCCATCGTGCCGGCGCCGCATGCCATACGTTCTGCCATGTCGGCTTCCAGATCGTCCAGCCGGGTCTCCTCGGTGCTCAGCCGCCACAACGCAGCCATCCCTTCCGCTGCCGTCCCCACCCCGGCGGGCGGCCCCGGGTACCACCGCACCCACAGATTCAACCCTTCGCCGGTGCGCTGGGCCTCGATTCGTAGACGCAGCGAGAAGTAGCCGGCCAGACGGCGAGCGAAATCGACCAGCTCGTTATCGAGGCGTTCGGGTCCGGCGGCCTCGAGCGCATAGGCCGCCCAGTGATCGGGGAGCCTGGCGAGGTAGCCCTCGTTGCGCTCGCGTGTGCCGGAAGCGAGGTATCGGAAGGTCGGATCCGCCGCCTCCCACCACCCCTCGCCCGGGAATCGGTTGTCGAGCTCCACGAGGGCCCAGAGTGCCTCGCCGGTGGCGAACGGGCCGTAGGCGTTCGCCAGGGGTCGCTCGGTGTCTGGATCCCAGAACGCCAGGAGTGCGCCGCTCGACTCCTGTTGAGCGACCACGAAGCGACCGAGGCGCCGGCTGAGCTCGTCGTACGAGCGATCGCCCGTGGCGTCCCGACGCATCAGCAGCGCGACGATCACGAAACCCGTCACCCCGAGCCGCGCACGTGACCCCCGGTCGGCCACAGCGCTCCAGTCCGCATGTTCGAATTGTCGCCGCAGCAGGTAGCCGAGGGCACGGTCGGCGGGCTCGAGATAGCGGTCCTCACCCGCCATCACGAGCTGGAACAACGACATCGTCGCTCCGGCGTGGCGGACGAGGCTGTAGTCGGGATTGTCCTCGCCGGTGTCTCGGTCGTAGCCGTACGTGAAACGTCCTCCGCCGTCGAGGTTGGCGACCAGCCAGTCGCCTGCTGCGATCGCAGAAGCGTGCGCTCCGGCAGCACCGACGGGAGGACATGCCTCCGGAGGAGCCACCACGATCCGGAAGGCCGCGCCGCCGATCAGCCAGAGCGCAAGGTGCACCGCCAAGACCCGTTTCATCGGGCGAGATTAGGAGACTGCGGGGCGAGGGACGAGCGAAGCGGGATCGACAGGTGTCTCGGTCACAAGTCCCAGGTCCCAGGTCACAAGTCCCAAGTCCCAAGTCACACGTCACAGGTCCCAGGTCTCAAGTCGCAGGTCACAGGTCCCGAGTCGCAATGGGCTGCGTCGACGTGAGGCGGGCTCCTCGGAGCCTGGTGCCCGGCTACGCTCGCGAGCGGGTCGGCGAGACGAGGAGTGCCATGGACTTTGCAGTGTCGGACAAGGTCATCGAGCTGCGGACCCGGCTCGAGGCCTTCATGGACTCGCACATCTATGCCGCTGAGCCGGTCTATCGCGAGCAGGTCGCCGCCGACCGGTGGAGCGAGCCGCCCATCATGGACGAGCTCAAGGCTGAGGCGAGGTCGCGCGGCCTGTGGAACCTGTTCCTCCCCGACGCCGAGCACGGTGCCGGACTGACCAATCTCGAATATGCACATCTCGCCGAGGTCATGGGCCGCTCACTGTTCCTCGCGCCTACGGCCACGAACTGCGCGGCCCCGGACACCGGGAACATGGAGATCCTTCACGACTACGGCACCGAAGAGCAGAAGGCGACCTGGCTCGAGCCCCTCCTGGAGGGCGAGATTCGCTCTGCGTTCGGCATGACCGAACCCGACGTTGCGTCTTCCGATGCACGCAATATCGAGACGAGCATCGAACGGGTTGGCGACGAGTACGTCATCAACGGCCGCAAGTGGTGGACGTCGGGAGCGATGCACCCGAACTGCAAGATCATGATCGTCATGGGCAAGACCGATCCGGACGGCCCGACGTACCGCCAACAATCCCAAGTCCTGGTTCCGATGGACGCTCCCGGCGTCACCGTGGTCCGCCCACTTCTCGTGTTCGGCTACGACGACGCACCCCACGGCCACGCCGAGGTCACGCTCGACGACGTCCGAGTCCCCGTGACCAACCTCCTCGGCCAGGAGGGCGACGGCTTCGCCATCGCACAAGCGCGCCTCGGTCCCGGCCGGATCCACCACTGCATGCGGCTTCTCGGCATGGCCGAGCGAGCGTTCGATCTCATGTGTCAACGGGTGAACGAACGGGTGGCCTTCGGCGGTCCCCTCTCAGAACAGGGAGTCGTCCAGGAATGGATCGCCGACAGCCGAATCGAGCTCGAACAGGCACGCCTGCTGGTGCTCAAGACCGCGTGGCTGATGGATACGGTCGGCAACAAGGGAGCCCGGATCGAGATCTCGGCCATCAAGGTCGTCGCCCCGAACGTTGCGCTCAACGTCCTCGACCGGGCCATCCAAGCGCACGGCGGCGGCGGAGTCGCCCAGGACTTCCCACTTGCCGAGCTCTGGGCCCAGGCAAGAACGCTCCGCCTCGCCGACGGCCCCGACGAAGTCCACCGCCGCTCGGTAGCCCGCCGAGAGCTGCGCCGATTCCAGTAGGGCCCGGCTTCGCCGGCCAGTACTGAGTACCAAGTACTGAGTACCGAGACCGCGACAACACGCGCTGAACGCGCTCGAAGCGCGTTCCACGAGCCGGTGGCGATGCGAGCCAAGTCACTGTGGAGGCACCCTGAGGGGGCTTCGCCGGCAGGTCCCAGGACTTGAGACTTGAGACTTGAGACTTGAGACCTGGGACCTGAGACCTGGGACCTGAGACCTGGGACCTGAGACCTGGGACCCACTCCTCCTGGCAGCAGAACTACGCCTGCTCTAGCTCCTCCATGAGGCGGGCGAAGAAACGCTGACCGAGGCCGCCGTCGATGACGCGGTGGTCGTAGCTGAGGCTCAACGGGAAGAGCGGAGCCGTGCCGATCGAGCCGTCGGCCTCGACAATCGGCCTCACCACGGCACGGCCGATGGACAGAATCGCCGTCGTTCCGTGGGGAATGATCGGGGTCCCGAATCCTCCGCCGAGCGCACCGATGTTCGAGACGGTGAACGTCCCCCCGGCGAGATCGTCCGGAGTTGCGGTCCGGTCGCGCACGGCAGTTGCCATGTGTTCGATCCGGTCGGCGAGCTCAACGATCGAACGCTGGTCGGCGTGATGCACCACGGGGACGATGAGACCATCGGGCGTGTCGACGGCAACTGCGACGTTGCAGGCCGCGCGCAGGATCAGATCATCGCCATCGAGTGTGGCGTTGAACTCGGGGAACTCCTTGAGCACGGGTACCACGGCCTTCACGACGAACGCTTCCAGCGGGATCTTGCGATCGAGTTGGCTCGAGAGTTCCCGGCGAGCCTCCAGCAGTCGCGTGCCATTCACCCGGTCGAAGACCGTGACGTGGGGAATCTCGCTCCAAGACTTCGCCATGTGTGCGGCAACCGCCCGGCGCACACGAGCCATCGGCACCCGCTGGTCTTGATCGGCGGAATCGGAGGTCACCGACGTTGCGGCGGCCGGGGCCGGCGCCGAGTCGATCATGGCTTCAACGTCCTCCCGGGTGATGCGGCCACCCGGGCCGGAGGGCGTGACATCGGCCAGGTCGATCCCGTGCTCTCGAGCGAGCCGCCGAACCACGGGCATGGCTTTGACGGTGCGGTCGTCCGCGTCCGGGGGCGCGACGACTTCCTGAACCCCAGTCTCCGATTCCGCCTCGGGTCCTGTCGGGGTGTCCGCCAGCACCTCCCCCGGGTCGCCGATCACCACCAACGCGTCGCCGACTGCGACCGTTTCACCCTCGGTGGCAGCGAGGCGGAGGATGGTGCCCGCGTACGGCGATGGGAGCTCAACGACGGCCTTGGCCGTCTCGACTTCGACCAGTACCTGATCCTCGACCACCTCGTCGCCGATGGCGACATGCCACTGCACGATCTCCGCGTCGACGAGACCTTCCCCGATGTCGGGGAGCACAAACTCCTTGGCCACGTACCCGGCACCTCCTGCTCGTCGTCGCCGGTGCTGCTCGCACCACGCTACCGGCTGCATACCGTCTGCGGGGTTCGCTCCTCGCCCGATCTCGCAGGGGCTCCGACGCAGTAGATTCGAATCGATGAACGACTCGACTCGCATCGCCGCACAGCAACTCGGCCGCATGCGGGGCATGACCCGCTACTACCACGAACGTTTCTTCTCCGACGTCCGGTACTCGACCACCGTCACCGTGGCTCTGTTGCTCGTGGGCTGGTGGGAGGTGCCCGAGGCGTTCCTGCTGGTACCGGTGATTGCCCTCGTCGGTGCTGCGCAGACGGCATTCGACGCCTCGTACCTCATCTTCGCCCGCCAGTACGCTGCCCGGCTGGAACGGAGGATCAACGCCGACCTCGGCGACCAGCTGCTCGTTGCGGCCGACCTCGAAGCGACCTATCTCTTCCCGCTCGACGAGCGCAAGATCGTGACGGCACGATTTGGACCGGACTTCACGTGGTTCGGGTTCATGACGCTGCTCTACACCGCGGTGGGCGTTGCGTCGTACGCGTTCGGAGCAGCCCTCGCCCTGCCGGTGTTGCGCGATCACGATCCCCTGTGGGGGGTCGCCTACACCGTCGTGCTGGTGAGCCTGACGTTGGCCGCACTGATCGTTGGCTGGTGGTGGTTCGTCGGAGGCGAAGGCGAACGCCGCCTGAAGAAGGTCCTCGACGAGGCATTCGGGGCGGAGTGACAACCGACATGCCGTTCGGACCCGGGCGGGAAGTGCTCCACTTCGCACCCTGACGCGTTTGAGCCCCCGACCGGGGGCTCAAACGGATACTCGCCAGAACGTTGGGCCTACTCGTAGGTGTCGGCGAGACCTTCCCACCGATCGGCCCACGCCTGGTGCCCCCGCTGGTGAGCGTTGGCGATGGCCTTCCATCGGGCTCCGGCGGCGGCCTGTCCTCGTGTGAGCGACGACTCGTGACCCACGGCGATGCCCTCGTAGCGTGCAGCCCAGGCGTCCTGCGCCAACTGGGACATGCCGGCTCGGTCGGCGGAAGCCTCCCCGGTGCTGGTTGAGCCGACGACGAGACCGGCCGCCGCCACGATGAAGACAATCGCCAAGACGATTGCGAGCTGGACTGCGAACCGGCTGGCCACGCTTGTTGAACGGCTGGCTGTTGCTTGCGACATAGTGGTTCCTCTCCTCCTGGTGCAGTGCGTGTGGTGCGCTGCGTTGTTGTCAGGAACGATCGACCACGACCCTTTCAGAGCCCGAAACGGCGGCTTTCCCGGCTTCCCAAGGTGTCTGAAAGGTCGATGAAAGGTCTCCGGGACGTAATCCCTACTGACGCGTACGCTCGTCGTAGGGGTAGACCGCATGCTCAGATTCAGCGTCCTCGGCCCGTTGGAGGCCACCCGCAATGGCGATCCAGTCGACCTCGGGCCACGCAAGCAGCGCGCCGTCCTGGCCATGTTGCTGATGCGACCCGGTCGAGCGGTCACCACGGAACGCCTCCTCGACGGCGTGTGGGGCGAAGGTGCGGTTGGCAAGGAGAACGCGCTGTGGGTGACGATCTCGCGTCTCCGCGCTGCGCTCGACCCGGATCGCAACGCCGATGGCGACACCCTGCTCGTCACGCGTGACCACGGATACGCCCTCGAAGTACCGCCGGACAGCATCGATGCACGACAATTCGAGGACCTGGTTGGCGTGGCACAGGAGGCCGGTACCACACATCCAGATCGAGCTATCAGGCTCGAGGCAGCGCTCGATCTGTGGCGCGGCGACGCGTACGAGGACGTTCGATACGAGGAGTTCGCTCAGAGCGAGATCCGACGACTCGAGGGGCTGCGTGATGCCGCTACCGAGGAGCTGTACGCGGCCAGGTTGTCCGCGGGTGTCGACGCCGCGTTGGTCGCCGATCTCGAGAGGCTCACCGTCGAGCACCCACTGCGAGAAAGCCCGGTCCGGCTCTTCATGACGGCGCTGTATCGGTCGGGGCGACAGGCCGACGCGTTGCGCGAGTATCGCCGTTTCGAGGAGCGCCTCGGCGAGGAACTCGGGATTGAGCCGACACCGGAACTGCGTCGCCTGGAAGAGCAGGTCTTGCTCCACGACATGGGTCAGGCCCCGTCCGAATCCGCCGTGTTCATGCACCAGGGCAACCCGTTCCTCGGTCTGCAGGTGTTCCGCGAGCAGGACGCCGACCGTTTCTTCGGCCGATCCAACGTCGTGGCGGGATTGCTCCATCGTCTGGGTGCAGGCGAGCGGCTCATCACGCTGGTTGGAGCATCCGGTGCCGGGAAGTCGAGCATCGTGCGGGCCGGTTTGGTCCCAGCGATCCGCAAGCAGAGCCTGCCGGAGAGCGACCGGTGGTTGATCGCATCCATGGTCCCCGGGTCGCATCCGTTTGCAGAACTCGAGAGTGCGCTGCTCCGAAGCGCGTTGGATGCGCCGTCGAGCCTCGGTGACCAACTCGCCGACCCGGAGACCGGGGTGCTGCGGGCGGTCCTGCGGGTTCTCCCAGACGAAGAGAGCCGGATGCTCCTTGTGATCGACCAGCTCGAGGAGCTTTTCACCCTCACCACGGATCCGGACGTCGCCCATCGTTTCCTCGAAGGCATCGCCAACGCGGTGGCTGATCCGAAGGCCCGCATCATGGTCGTCGCCACGCTCCGCGCCGACTTCTACACCCATGTGCTCGAGGCGCCCCACTTCGGGGCGGCCATGGCCACTGGCATCGTCAACGTCGTACCGATGCTCCCCAATGAGCTCGAGGAAGCGGCGATGCGCCCTGCGGAGCAGGCCGGTGCCAGCATCGAACCGGCGTTGCTCGGCAACCTGATCTCGGATGTGCTCGGGCGGCCGGGGAGCCTGCCGCTCTTCGAATACGCCCTCACCGATCTGTATAACGAGGCCGAGGGTGGGGTGCTGACGCTGACGGATTACCAGCGCCTCGGTGGACTCGCCGGGTCGCTGACGAACCGAGCCGAGGAACTGTTCGACGGGCTCAGTGCGGAGGTGCAATACGCTTCGCGCCAGCTGTTCTTGCGCCTCGTCGCCATTGCCGACGGCGGCGATTGGGGGCGACGCCGAGCGACGGCCGCCGAACTGCTCGATCTCGAGATCGACACACTGCACCTCCAAACAGTGATCGACGCGTTCGCCGCTCACCGCTTGCTGACGCTCGACCGGGATCTCGCGACCGGCGAGCCCACAGTCGAGGTCGCCCATGAGGCATTGCTGACGGAGTGGCCGCGGCTGCAACGGTGGATTGACGACGCGGTAGACGACCTCCGGCGGTACGCGACGTTGGCCACCGCCGCAAGCGAGTGGGCCGCATCAGAGCGCGACGCCGGCTATCTGTGGACCGGGCGCCGCCTCGATGACTACGAGGCCTGGGCGGACGTAGCCACGATCGAGTTCACGGAGCTCGATCGCGAGTTCCTGGACGCGTCGCTGGTAGCCCGGGACCGCGATCAGGCAACGTCCGCAGCCACGGAACGCAGGCAACGACGCCGGCTGGTCGGGCTCGTTGCCGCGCTCGGCAGCCTTGCGGTGATCGCAGTCGGCTTCCTCATCACGGCGCTCCGACCCGAACCTCCCCATGTCCTGCTCTTCGAGGGCGCCCCCGCTTACCACCCGATCGCCAGTCAGATGCTCAGCGGCTTAGAGCAAGCGGAGATCGACTTCGACATCACGATCGACAGCGTCTTCTCGCTCAGCGACGTCGAGGAGGAGCTGCGCGATGCAATGGCGTCGGCACCGGATCTGGTGGTCCTGGGTATCGACGTGGACTTGTTCCTCCCGGACGGCATTGCGGCCTTCGCTACAGAGTTCGGCGAGACCGAGTTCGTGCTGCTCGACGGCTTCGCCCGCCCCGACGGTCCGCCGAACCTCTCCCATGTCACGTTTGCTGCCGAGCAAGGCTCGTACCTCGTCGGTGTTGCCGCAGCCCACGCAACGCAGTCCGGGATCGTCGGCTTCGTCGGAGGTGTACCCGGCGTCATCGATCGTTTCCGAGCCGGATTCGAGGCGGGAGTCTGGAGTGTCGACGAGGGAATCCGGATCCTCTCGACGACGAGTCTCGCAGGACCCGACGTCGTCTGGGGCTCCGCAGGGTTCGCCGGCGAGCGGGCCGAACAGCTGGTCGACCAGGGGGCCGACGTGATCTACCACGCTATTGGACCCGCAGGAGACGCCGTCTTCGAAGTAATCGCGAATCGCACGACGGGCACGCGGCCTCTGTGGGCGATCGGCGTCGACACCGATCAGGCGCGCACGGTGTCTGCCCAGCTCGCCGGACGGATCCTCACCTCGATGGTCAAGCGCCACGACCGCGGGGTCGAGTTGGCCGTCGAGCGATTCCTGGCTGGCGAACGCGGGAACTTGGTTCTCGGCCTGACCAACGGAGGGGTTGACTACGCGAAGACCGGTGGGTGGCTCTCCGAGACGACGATCGAGGCAATTGAGGACGCCAAGGCGGCGGTCGTTGCGGGTGACGTCACCGTTCCGGACCTTCCACGCGACGGCATCACCGCGCCGGCCCCCGCCGATGCGGTGGTCGAGATCACCTTCGACGACAACGGATGCCGGGCCGACGGCGTCCCGATGGCCATGGTTGTCCAGGACGTGCTCCAAGTCGATGCCCGCAACGAGAGCAATGGTCGAGTGATCTTCTCGATCGTTGGGCCAAATGAATCGATCGGCCTCGGCAACTTCGCCGTCACCACTTCAGGCGGAGGCTCAACGACACTGAGCACCGTGTTGGTGAGCGCCGGCGAATGGAAAGTTGATTGCCTGGACCTCAGCACGTCAATGGAGTCTTCCAAGACGGTGGCCTCGGTTGCTGCGGCAGAGCCGACGGCGAGCGCCACGATCTCATTCGACGGCACGGAGTGCCGCATTGAGACAGAACGCCCGATTGTGGTCGGGGACGTCGTGGAAGTGTCGATAGCGAACGAAGCGGAGGTGGGCACAGGTGTAGCAGTACACATGCTCGCTCCCGGGTTCAGCCCGGATGACGACGGCATGGTCACGCAGAGCGTGCGCGAACTCGCGTTTGCGTTCGTGGAACCATCAACCTCCTCGACTGTCGTCGCCCCATTCCGTGGGGACGGGCTTTGGGGTGCGGTCTGCATCACTGACTTCGCATACACCGACAGCGTCCCAATGGAGGTACTGCCTGCTCCCTGAGCAGGCGGCTAGTCCCCGGCCTCTTCCTCGGCAGGTTTCTCCGGCAGGTACTCCTCGTGGGCATGGTCTTCGGGCTTGCGGTCCGCCGGGGCGGGTGGTGGCTCCGGCTCGTCCTCGACCTGGTGCATCCACACCGTGCGTTGCGGGAACGGGATCTCGATTCCCTCGGCGTCGAACGCCTCCTTGAGCCGGCCACGCACAAGACGGCCCGTCGCCCACTGCTCAGCGGGTTCGACCTTCATCGCCAAGCGGATGGCGATGGAGCTCGCGCCGAATGCCTCGACACCCCAGATCTCCGGCTCCTCCAGGATCGTGGCGTTCTCGGGCGCTTCTTCCCACACCTCGTCGGCGACCCGCTTGATGACCTCCATGGCCTTGGCGATGTCGGTGTCGTAGGCGACTTCGACATCGAGCACGGTCCGAGCCCACTCCTGCGACTTGTTGGCGACTCGCCGGATCTCCCCGTTGGGGACGTGCCACAACGTGCCGTGGACGTCACGAAGCTGGGTCGTGCGGAGGTTGACCGCCTCGACGACTCCGGCGGCATCTCCGACGTCGATGACGTCGCCGACACCGTACTGATCCTCGACCAGCATGAAGATGCCGCTGAGGAAGTCCTTGACGAGGCTTTGGGCACCGAAGCCGAGCGCGATACCGACGATCCCGGCGCTGGCGATCAGCGGTCCGAGGTTCACGTCGAACTCGGCAAGGGCCATCAACACGGCGATCGTGTAGATCACGATCGTTGCCAAGCTCCCCATGACGTTTCCGAGCGTCCGGGTGCGTTGAGTTCGCCGCTCGGAGGACTCCCGGAGCGCAAGGGCTCGGGCGAACGCACGTTGCTGCAGATTCGGGCGGACCTCGGCCTTCGCCTTCGCTTCGGCTTCCGCCGCTTCGGATTCCTGCTCGGCTTCGCGCCTGGCGAGCACACCATCCACGGTGCGCCCGATCAACCGACGAGCGATTCGGTTGACGAACCACGCAACGGCGAGGATGAGCAGGGCGGCGATCGGCGCTTGGAGCCAGTCGGCGACCTGAGCAACGGACTCGCTGCCGGTGACGTCGTAGACGAGCTCACACATGATGCCCGGATCGGTGCCGCAGGCGTCGGCGATCGTTTCCTGAGCGAGCACGAGTGCGGGTTCCATCGATCCTCCGCGAGGTCTATCGGCCGGTGTTTGCGAAAGGTACCAGTCGGGTCGACCGCAGCTGCGCTTTGCCGCAACTCGGCTCAGCTGATGCCGTCGCTGATGAACGCAGAGAGGGCGGCAACGAGCGCCGCCCGGTCGAGGGCTCCGTCGCTGCGGTACCAGCGGTCGATGGCATTGAGCACCGACAGTACGAAGATCCCGGCCACGGTGGGGTTGAGGTCGGCGCGGAAGGAGCCGTCACCACTTCCGTCCGACAGGATGGTGCGGAGACCCGCCTCGTAGCGATCGCGCGCCGCGAGGATCGGCTTGCGGTACTTCGGTTCGAGCGAGCGAGCCTCGTTGAGGAACGTCCGGGAGACCTCACCGTGGTCGAGCACCACGTCGACGTGACCTGCGACGAACGTGGTGAGCCGGTCGCGGCTGGATCCTTCAGCCTGCATGGCACGCTCGACCGACGCCTGGAACAGCTCTGCACCCTGGTCGACCACCGCAACGAGGAGCTCCTGTTTCCCACTGATGTGTGAGTAGATCGAAGACCCCAGCAGGCCAAGTTCCTTGCCCAGGTCACGCATCGACGTCCCGTCGTATCCGCGTTCGGCGAAGAGCCTTCCTGCGGCTTCGATGATGTCTTCTCGGGAGTGGCGGGTCATCGTTGATCGAAATCGACAGTCACAGCGTCACTGGTCGGATGCGCCTGGCACGTCAGCACGTAACCGGCCGCAAGATCATCTTCGACAAGAGCGAAGTTCTTGTCCATCTCGACCGAACCCTCGAGCACTCGGGCCTTGCAGCTGGCGCACATGCCGCCCTTGCAGGAGAAGGGCAATTCAGGCCGGATCGCAAGCGCCGCGTCGAGCACCGTGGTCTCCGGACGCATCCGGACCTGCGATCCGCGGCCGTCGAGCGTGAAGGTGAGAGCCACCGTGCCCGCTTCGTCGTCGGCCGGTGGTGCGGGGATCGAGGACGGGTCGACCGGTCCTGCAAAGAACAACTCGTCATGGACGACATTGTCCGGGACACCGCGGGCCGCGAGTTCGGTTTGCGCAGCGGTGACGACCTCGTAGGGACCGCAGAGGTACCAGGCGTCGATGTGGTCGGCATCGACGACACGGTCGAACAACTCGGCGAGCTTGGCCTGATCGAGCCGACCGCTGAACAGCGGCACCATGGCGATCTCGCCGGTGAGGACGTGAACGAGCTGGAACCGATCGGGGTACCGATCCTTCAGACCCTCCAGCTCCTCGAGGAACATGACCGCACCGGCGTTCCGGTTGCCGAAGATCAGCGTGAATGTGCTCGCCGGCTCCGACTCGAGAATCGTCGACACCAGCGACAACACCGGCGTTATGCCGCTGCCGGCAGCGACTGCGCCGTAGTGACGCGCCTGCGTCGCATCCGGTGTGATGGTGAACTCACCCATCGGCGGCATGACTTCGAGCCGGTCCCCTGCCTTGAGCGCCGTCGTGGCATACGTCGAGAAGGCCCCACCCTGGAGCCGTTTGATCCCAACACGCAACCGGCCTTCGTTGGCGTTTGCGCAGATCGAGTAGCTCCGCCGAATGTCCTCTCCGTCGATGATGGCCTTCAACGTGACGTGTTGGCCGGGGAGGTAGCGGTACTCGCCGGCGAGGTCATCGGGGACGTGGAAGGTCAACGCAACGGCATCGTCGGTGAGTGGTTCAACCGATTCGACTTCGAGTTCGTGGAAGACGGGTGCAGCGGTGGTCACTCACAACTCCTTGAAGTGGTCGAAGGGTTCGCCGCATGAGGTGCACACGAGGAGTGCCTTGCACGCGGTGGAACCGAAACGGCTGACGACACGTGACTCCTCGCTGCGACATTGCGGGCAACGGATTGCGGTCGACTCGTCGATCCGCGGCGGGGCGATCCCGTATGCCTCGAGCTTGCGGCGACCGTCCTCCGACATCCAGTCGGTTGTCCACGCCGGTGCGAGGACCGTCTGCACCTCGACATCGAGCATCCCGGCGTCGTTGAGCGCCGTCGTGATGTCCTCACGAATCGTGTCCATCGCCGGGCATCCGCTGTAGGTGGGCGTGATCGTCACCACGACGGTGCCGTTCTCGATGGCGACGTCACGGAGGATCCCGATGTCGTGGATGGTCAGGACGGGGATCTCGGGATCCGTGACAGCGTCGAGGATCCTGCGCACGCCGGCGACATCGATGACGTCCGCCATCACCACTCCAATCCGGGATACGTTCGTTGCATCCACTGCATCTCGCTCAGGGCGTGCCCGAGGTGTTCCGTGTGGAATCCGGTCCGCCCGCCGGTACGAACGATGGGCTCGTCGGGGATCTCGAGGGTCGCCATCTCGAGCACCTCGGTGACTGCAGCCAACCACGCCTTGCGCAGCGTCCCCGGGTCAACGCCGATTCCCTGCTCGACCACAGCGTGATCGACGTCATCGGCGACGAAGAGCTCTCCTGTGAATCGCCAGAGCGAGTCGACGGCGTCCTGCATCCTCCGGTGGCTCTCGTCGGTGCCGTCGCCGAGACGGATCACCCAGCCGGAGCTGTGCCGGAAGTGATAGCGGGTCTCCTTGTGCGCCTTCGCTGCGATTGCCGCCAAGGTCGAGTCGGCTGAGCCTTTCAGCGCTTCCCACAGCTCGAGCTGATAGGCGTCGAAGAAGAGGGCCCGAGCCATCGACATCGCGAAGTCGCCGTTCGGCTGCTCCACCAGGAGCACGTTCGTGTACTCCCTTTCGGTCCGGGTCATCGCGAGGGCGTCCTCGTCACGCCCCGCGCCTTCGAGCGCACCGGCATGCGTCAAGAGCACCCGAGCGACTCCGAGGTGATCGATCGCCGTGTTGGCCAGCGCGATGTCCTCCTCGAGCTCCGGGGCGTTCGACACCCACTCCCCCAACCGATGCGCCAGGACGAGATTGTCGTCGGCGTGACGCAACACGTAGGCAAAGTGCGGGTCAACCGAAACCGCCGGCGTCCCCTGCGGCGCATGCGCGACGATCGGTGTGTCACTCATGACAGTCCCCAGTCTCTGTACTCAGTACTCGGTACTCAGTACAGGCCGAGCCTCCGGCTCGGCCCCTCACATGTGCCCCACTTCGTCGGGAATGTCGTACGAGGTGGCGTGGCGGTAGTCCTGGCTCTCGAAGGGTTCGAACAGGGCATCCGCCTCATCCGGGTCCGACGCGGTGATCGAACTCGAGGGCACCACCCACACGCTGACTCCTTCGGCGCGCCGGGTGTAGACGTCCCGCGCGTTCAGCAGTGCTGTCTCGGCGTCCGGAGCGTGGAGGCTGCCGGCATGGACGTGGCTCAACCCACGCCGCTGCCGCACGAACACCTCCCACATCGGCCACGCAGAGTCGTCGGCCGTACTCGTGACCTCGGCGTCCTGCTCGCCGGCCATCTTCGGTACTTCATAGCTCATGCTTCACGCACTCTTCTGCTCGGCGCGGCGGGCTTGCTGTTTGGCCGCATGAGCCCTTGCCGCTTCACGGACCCACGCACCCTGGTCCCACGCACGGCGCTTGTGCGCCATCCGCTCACGGTTCATCGGGCCATGGCCTTTGATCACGTTCCAGAACTCGTTCCAGTCGATCTCGCCGAAGTCGTAGTGACCTCGCTCCTCGTTCCAGCTCAGATCCGGATCGGGGACGGTGAGCCCGAGGTACTCCGCCTGCGGGACGGTCATGTCGATGAAATGCTGACGCAGATCGTCGTTGGAGACCCGCTTGATCTTCCAGTCCATCGACTGCTTCGTGTGCGGCGAGTCGGTGTCCTTCGGACCGAACATCATCAACGATGGCCACCACCACCGGTTGAGCGCATCCTGTGCCAGCGCCTTCTGCTCATCCGAGCCACGGCACAGCGTGAGGAGGATCTCGTAGCCCTGACGTTGGTGGAACGATTCCTCCTTGCAGATCCGCACCATGGCGCGGGAGTACGGCCCATAGGACGTCCGGGTGAGCGCCACCTGATTCGTGATTGCTGCGCCGTCGACCAACCAGCCGATCGCACCGATGTCGGCCCACGTCAGCGTCGGATAGTTGAAGATCGACGAGTACTTCTGTCGTCCGGCGTGGAGCAGATCGACGAGCTCGTCTCGCGAGATCCCGAGCGTCTCCGCCGCCGAGTAGAGGTACAGGCCGTGCCCGGCTTCGTCCTGGACCTTGGCGATGAGGATCGCCTTGCGCTTCAGCGTCGGTGCCCGGCTGATCCAGTTGCCTTCCGGCTGCATGCCGATGACTTCTGAGTGGGCGTGCTGGGCGATCTGGCGAATGAGGGTCTTGCGGTAGTCGTCCGGCATCCAATCCTGCGGCTCGACCTTCGAATCCGCATCGATGGTGGCGGCGAAGCGCTCTGGTCCCGACATGGTCACGGTGGTGGACTCTCCCTGCGTGAGAACGTGACCGGGAGTCTAACTAAACGAACGTTCGTTTGTTTGCGGCCGGGCAAGCGGCCTTCGGCCGCAGTACTGAGTACCGAGTACGGAGTACCGAGACCGCAATGCAGAATGATCGACGAGTGCTGGACCCCCCTACCCCCGCCCTTCCGGCAGCGGTACCTTCCCCCCTCCGGTGATCTGTCGCGGTTTGGGTCCGACGGGTCTGGTTGTGGACGCGCCAGCGGCGCATCCTTTCTGGTGTCGACTAGGAAGGAGCGCCGCTGTGCGTGTTGATCAGCTGATCGGTTCTCATCGTATGCGTTTGATGGCGGTTGTCGAGGCGGCTCCGTCGGTTCGGGAGGGTTGCCGCCGGGCGGGGATTCACCCGTCAACGTATTACGACTGGCTGCAACGATTGGATCGTGACGGTCTTGACGGGTTGACGCCACGGTCGGGTCGGACTCGGATCAAGTCCCCGGAACGGATCCGCCTCGAGACCGAAGTCGTGGCGTTGTCGTTGGCGAATCCCCCATGGGGACCCAACCGGTTGTTTCACGAACTCCACCAACGCGACGTGATGGTGGGTTCAGCGTCGCAGGTGTGGCGCATCTTGAAGCACCACCGGTTGAATCAGCGTCGACTCCGCTACCGCATGCTCGCCGTGGCCCACGGTCTCACCGAAGCCGACACTGCACTGCATCGACCAGCCCGATCGTCGCGGCGACCCGTTGGTGCCCTGCAGGCGAAACAGCCCGGTGACCTGGTCCAACTCGACTGTTTCCATATTGGAGCATTGAAAGAAGCCCGCCTCGGGCGGGTCAAACAACCCGGGGTGGTGTGGCAATACACCGCCATTGATGTCGCCTCCTCATTCGTGTGGGCCGAACTCCACACCACCGCCCACAACCCATCCGCCATCCACACCACCGCCCTAGCGTTACGGGTAGCTGAAGACCTGACCCGATGGGGCTGGCCATGGCACCAAGCCTCAACCGACCGTGGCAACGAATTCGTCGATCACCGCTTCCAACACACCCTGACCGAACTCGGAGTCACCCACCGGTTCATCCCACCCGGCCGGCCCCAATCCAACGGCAAAGTCGAACAAGTCCACAACACCATCCTCCAAGAATGCTGGAAACCCGCCTTCGTCACCTACACCACACCATCCATCACCGGCCTACGAAACGACCTCGACAGCTACCTCACCCACTACAACAACCACCGACCCCACCAAGGCAAATGGAACAACGGACAACCCCCAACCACCATCATCACCCCCAACACCAGAAACCAACCATGAACCGTCGGGCCAATCGCGCAACCCGACACCGGAGGGTGACTCCTATGTCAAGCGGCTTTGGGTTGTTGGTTGGTGGCGTCGTGGGTGAGGGTTCGGTAGGTGACGTCTGAGAGGTGTCGTTTGAGGGCGCGGAGGGCTTCGG
>JASJAX010000148.1 GCA_030066755.1 Acidimicrobiia bacterium | reverse complement strand
CTGACGACTGACGACTGACGACTGACGACTGACGACTTTTCTTACCCCGCTGTCCCTACCCACACCGCTAAACCGCTGCCGCCTCCGCCGAAGACGTCGCCTAGGAAGGTTTGGTCCTGATGGCCGGTCATGACGACTGAGTCGGGGCCGATGGCGATCGCGTTCGGGTAGAAACCGCCGCCGATGCTGTCGGCGATCGAGTGGCTCGTCCACCGCTTCCCGTCTTCGGAGAGCAAGAGCACGTAGTTCGGCCCGGCGTTCCCTCGTTCGACCTCGAACTGTCGCCAGATCAGCTCCCACTGCTGGTCGACTTCACGTTGATCGAGCACCACGAGCAGTTCGTCGGTCTCCGGGTCGTACAGCTCGATCGTCATGTCGTTGTGCCGGACGTCGCGCCCGGGGATCCTGGCGATCTCGTCGCCTTCGGCATCGAGCACGGTGTAGCCACCCCGATCCGTGATCTGCACCGTCAAGTCGTCGACGACGATCTCGACCGGTCCCTGCGGTCTGGCCTGCTCCTCGCCGAGGACCGCGATGCCGGTGGAGGACACCTGGATACGCTGCAGCCAGCCGTTCTGGAACGGGAGCGGTACGGCTTCCCACTCCTCGAGGTCGCTTGTGACCCACGCCGTGCTGGCACCATCGACATCGGTCCCAATGGCGATCACCTGATCGCCGAACGCGGCCATGTCGTTGATCGAGACGCCGGGATCGAAACCGGCGCCCAACGTCCAATCGCTTCCATTGGCCGATGTCCACAGTTCGGAGCCGAAGTCGCCGTAGACGACGGCGACGAACGAGTCGCCGACGACGGCCATGTTGCTCACCCACTGGTTCGAGCCGAAGCCCTCGAAGGGGATGCTCTCCCAAGTCTCGAGGTCCGTGCTGGAGAAGAGCTGTGGCCGGCCGCGGTTCATCATCTGGACGAGCCCGGGGTCGAGCCCGGTCTCCTCCCAGGGAATCCTCTGCTGCAGGTTGCCCTCGTCGGACCAGACCTCGATGCCTTGGTCCGACCAACCCCATCCCTGGTCGAAGTTGAACTCGTCACCGAGCGCTTCCTGCAGGAGCGGCTCGAAGTCGAACTCGGCGTTCTGGTTCGCCATCACGAGGACACGATCCTCGGAGGCGGCGACCGATTGGATCCATGTGTGCAGGGTCACGAGCTGGCCGGCGAACTCCATCTGGTTCTCGACCGGAAGTGGGATCGTGGTCCAGGTCGTTCCGTCGGTCGAGACCGAGATCAAGGGAGCGTCGCCACCGCGAACCTCGTCGAAGCGGTTGCCGACGGCGATGTACCGATCACCTGCCGCCGTCACCTGGTGCACCCAGGAGTTCGGTCCTTCAGTTGGTCCCGGTGAAGGCTCCCAGAAGACCCCGTCCTCGGAGACCATCGCAATCGAACGACCGGCCCCGGACCACTCCTGGCCGACGGCGACGAACCCGGCGGGTCCATACGCCACGGCCGTGAGGTCGCCTTCAGTGACCCCGATGGGCACCCGCTCCCAGGCGAGTACGTCGGCGGTGAAGATTCCGGAGCCGGCAGTCTCTGCGGAAGGCTGATTCGCAGCCGCCTCCGGCTGACCGCCGGGTTCCTCGTCGCCCGTGACCTGGTCAACGCCGAAGGCAACGGCAGCGATCACCACCACAGCTCCGACTGAGCCGAGCGCCAGGATGCCGATCCTCCGCCACCGCGCCTGGGTCTCCACGGCGTCGGCCCGCGACAATGGTTCGGCGAGCGTCGCGGCACGCTCGTGGAGTGCCGAACCGAGTCGGGCGGCCGCTTCGTCGGCCGAGAGTCCTGCGTTTCGCCCAAGACGTGATGCGGCCGCGCCGGCCCGAGGGAGCGCCTCCCCGGCCGGGATGTGCATGGCGTGGGCCGCCCGGTCGGGTGTCCAGTTGAGGTAGTGGAGGCAGGTGAGGAGCGAACGATCCTCCAACGCGAGCTCATCGAAGTGGCGGAGCAACGTTTCGTCGGTGGCCGGGTCGTCCTCGCGAAGACGGAAGCCTTGAATCATCCGCCCCGGCCGGCGCAGCTTGCGTGATGCCCAGCGGTAGGCGGACGCATACACATGCAGATCCGGGTCGACCCGGCGCGATCGGCGGCGGCTCTGCCACCTGGCAAACGCTCGGTCGACGCCCTCGAGGGCGATGTCTCGATTACCGGTGGCGAGAGTGAGCGCTCGATAGAGCCGGCCGCGGTCGGCGGCGTACACGGCCTCGAAGCTCGTGTCCTCGGCCGTGGGGGCTTCTTCGACGCTCGTCATCGTCCCCTCCTGAGGCGCGCGCCATCGCTGGCTTCAGGATAGAGACGCTTGGGCGGCGGGATCGGTTCCCGGGAGCGGCTGGGCCCATTTCGGCCTTCTTGCCGAGCGGGGTTCGAAGTACTGAGTAGCGAGTACTGAGTACGGGTACTGAGTACCTCGGGTCAGTACCTCGCGAGGTCCCGGGCACGGTCCATGATGCCTTCGACGGTCGGCATGACTTGGGCTTCGAGGCCGTCGTTGTAGGGGAAGGACGGCACCTCCGCGGAGCCGTAACGCTGTACGGGGGCATCCAGCCAGTCGAACGCCTTGGTGCCGATCTGTGCTGCCACCTCGGCGCCGAAGCCGCCGAACTGGTTGTCCTCGTGCACGATCAGGACCTTCCCGTTGTGGTGGACGGCTGCCTCGATCGACGGCCAATCCAGCGGACGGATCGAACGCAGATCCAGCACGCCGGCGCTCACGCCCTCCTCATCGAGCCGCTCGGCGGCTTCGATCGCAAAGTGCGCCATGGTGCCGTAGGCGATGATCGTGAGATCGTCGCCTGCCCGTCGCAACGCAGCTCGGCCGAGTGGGACCGTGTGGGGTCCTTCGGGCACCGGGCCCGATGCGAGCCGGTAGAGCTTCTTCGGTTCGATGAACATCACCGGGTCCGGGTCCTCGAGCGCAGCCCGGAGGAGCCCCTTCGCATCCGCCGGCGTCGACGGGATGACGACCTTCAGGCCCGGCACGTGGGCGTAGAACGCCTCGATCGACTGGGAGTGGTAGAGCGACCCGTGGATGCCACCGCCGTACGGAACGCGGACGACGATCGGGCACTTCCATCGCCCGTTGGTTCGGTAGTGGATGCGTGCCGCTTCGGACACCAGTTGGTCGAAGGCGGGGTGAATGAAGTCGGCAAACTGGATCTCTGGGATCGGCCGGGCACCGGCGGCTGCCATGCCGATGGCCGTCCCGATGATCAGCGACTCGGCGAGCGGTGCGTTGAAACACCGCTCCTCGCCGAACGTATTCGTCAGGCCGACCGTGGTCTTGAACACGCCGCCTTTCGGGTCGGCGACGTCCTCGCCAAACGTGCACACGTCCGGGAACTCCTCGAAGAGTTCATGGAGCGTGGTGTTGATCGCCGTGATGAGATTCATCGTGGGTCCGTCGGGATCGGGCTCGGGTTCGGTGGCGCCGGGACCCGGCTCGATCGGATTGGCGTACACGAACGACAGTGCGTCGGTTGGATCGGGAGCGCTCGTGGCCGCAGCGACTGCGTCGGCGATCGCATCGTCGACTTCCTCGTTGATCGCCGCCTCGGTCTTCTGATCGAGAATCCGGGACTCGACCATGTACTGGTGGAGGACGAGGATCGGGTCCTTGCGGCGCCACAGCTCGACCTCTTCCGCGGTTCGATAGAGCTTGTCGTCGTCGTCCGACGTGTGGGCGTAGTACCGGTACGTCTTGGCCTCGATGAGCGTCGGGCCCTCGCCGTTGCGGGCGCGCTCCACCGCTGCGGCGGTCGCTCCGTATACGGCGAGGACGTTGTTGCCGTCGACTTCGACCCCGACCATGTTGTAGCCAGACGCTCGTTTGGCGAGGCTTCCGGCGACCTCCTGCTCGGCGGGCACGGAGATGGCGTAGAGATTGTTTTCGACCAGGAACACGATGGGCAGCTTGTGGATGCCGGCGAAGTTCATCGCCTCGTGGAAGTCGCCTTCGGATGTGGCGCCCTCTCCCGAGGACACGAGGACGACACCGTCCGAGCCGGTTCGCACCAGCTCCTTGGCGACGCCACACGCATGGGGGTACTGGGTTGCGATCACCGAGCTGTGGCTGAAGATGTTGAGGTCGGGCTCCGACCAGTGGTTGGGCATCTGTCGTCCGCCGCTGGCCGGATCGTCGGCCTTGGCGAACACGCCGAGGAAGATGTCGAGCGGGGTCACTCCGAGCGCGAGGTTGAGTGCGATGTCCCGGTAGTACGGGAGGAACCAGTCCCTAGCCGTGTCGAACGCGGCGGCCGCGCCGACCTGCGTGCCTTCATGACCCGACACCGAGACCACGAACGGGACGCGACCCTGGCGGTTCAGTGCCCACATCCTGTCGTCGAGGCGACGCGCCAGCAACATCGTCCGGTACATCTCGACGACTTGCTCGTCGCTGAGTCCGAGCGCGCCGTGATCGATCACATTGTCCAGTTCCAGCATTGCGTGTGTCTCTCCCTCACTTGCCCCCGGCGTCGGTCCGGCGACGGACACGAAGCGACCCTACGGTGGCGATGCGTTCTCTGGCGACGTCCTCTGCGGCGATGTGGGGGTTGATGCCGTGCGTCTCGGCGCGGTCGAGGATCCGGCTCAGTGCCGGTCCGATGCCATCGACGGCGTGTGCGGCGCGCTCCCACGAGTATCCGCGCAGCTCCTCGGTGATGTTGATGATGCCGCCGGCGTTCACGACGAAGTCCGGTGCGTACAGGATGCCCATATCGATGAGGCGGTCGGCATCCTCCGGCGTGGCCAATTGGTTGTTCGCCGAGCCGACCACTGCAGCACATCCGAGGCGGGGAATCGTCTCGGCGTTGATTGCGCCTCCGAGGGCGCACGGAGCGAAGATGTCGCAGTCGACGTCGTAGATGTCCTCCGGATCGATGATCTCTGATCCGTAGGAGGCAGCCACGTCCTCGAGGGCCACCTGGTTGACGTCGGCGATGATCGTCTCGGCGCCTGCCTTCGTCAGGCGCTCGACCAAGTGGCGGCCCACCTTGCCGACACCTTGCACGGCAACGGTGCGACCGCTCAGGTCGTCCGTTCCCCAGAGGCGGGTTGCGACCGTGCCCATCGCCGCCATGACGCCACGGGCAGTTGCCGGTGACGGATCGTCGGAGCCGCCGAACGCAGCGGGCACGCCGGTCACCCATTTCGTCTCACGCATGATCATCATCATGTCCTCGGTGGTGGTCCCGACGTCCTCGGCTGTGATGTAGCGGCCTCCGAGCGAGTCGACGGCTCGGCCGTACGCCCGGAGCAGCCGCTCGGTCTTCATCTCGGAAGGGTCACCGATGATCACGGCCTTGCCGCCGCCGAGGTCGAGGCCAGCGGCGGCCGCCTTGTAGGACATGGCGCGCGACAGGCGCAGCACGTCCGTGAGTGCATCGTCCTCGTTGCGGTACGCAAAGAATCGGGTCCCGCCGAGAGCGGGACCCAGAGCCGTCGAGTGAATGGCGATGATGGTCTTGAGGCCGGATACCGGGTCGCTGGCGAAGAGAACTTCCTCGTGCTCAGTGGCGCCCCCGTTGGCGGCGTCGATGGCCTCGAATACACCCAATGCGGGCTCCTTCCGAATGCTCCGGTGGATGAGGTGGTGCCCTGATTGTAGTGAAGGGGGTCGGAAACGGGTGGGTGGGGGAGGTCGCAAGCTCGAGTCTCAGGTCCCATGTCCCAGGTCTCAGGTTGCTGCGGGTTTCAAGTTTCAAGTCCCAAGTCCCAGGTCTCAAGTCTCGGATTCCGAGTTCATTGGTCCATTGGTCGATTGGTTCTGCAGACTCCTACCATCCTCTCCCGATGATTCAGGCTGCGTACCTTCGTATCTACCTGCCGGCCGACCGCACGGTGCGGCTTCCGGACCATGTAGCGCCACGCCGGCGTACGGTCATCGCGGCGTCGGATCACTTCGTCTGGGGTGAGCCGGCGACCGATGACGCCTTTCGTATCCATGTCGACGGGGTGACGTACTTGTGCCCGCGATCACCACGCTTGCGGATGCTCGAAGGTGTCCTGGCGTTCTCGAACGCCTACCCGACTTCCGGCCTGCTGCCGGAACGAACCGTGCGGCACGCCGCCGCTGAGTTGGAGCAGCTCCGTAACGACTCGCCGACCCTGCGGTCGCACATTCTCACGTCGCCGTGGCACGTGCCGCTGCGCTGGTTCATTCCGTTCTCGCCCGACCAGCGAGAGATCTACGAAGGTCCTCACGGAACGTCGATCCGGTATCGGACCGGCCTCGGTTCCGGCCGAACGAGGGTGCACCACGCGGTCGAGACGCTCGATGACGCCGGCTTCGATGCGTCGGTGATCGATCAGGTCTCCGACCTCGCCCGGTGGCTCGATGAGTTCACCTCGGAGGGGCTGCTCGAGCTCGACTACGACGCCGTCGCATCGCTCTTCTCGCAAGCCGAGCTCGCGTTCGACGACAGTGCTGAGGAAGTGAACGCCAGCCTCGAGGCCCTGGCCGAACTCGACTACGAAGCCGCCGGCCGCCACTACGCCGAAGTCGCCAGCCGCTGGGCAATAGCCCAAGCCGTGACCTACGCGAATTAGCAGCAGTGCTGCGATAGTCCCCCCGCAGGGGGGAAGGTACCGCCGGCCTCCGAAGGAGGCTGGGGGTAGGGGGGCAAGCACTCGTCGACCACGCAGCCCAATCGCATCCGAGCGGTCCCGTGGGGCCGTACCCATTGTGTGAAGTGGATTGCTCCCATCCTCGGTTTGGCATTGGTCGTCGCAGCGTGCGGCGCCACGTCCTCGGATGCCGAGACGACCACGACCACGCTCGATACGACCCCGGCCTCTGCATCGACATCGACCGCCGCTCCGCAACAGGTGCGGATCCTGGTGCTCGGCGATTCGTATGCGGCGGGAGAAGGTGTCGACTCGTCCGAAGCGTGGCCGGCTCAGTTGACGGCGGCCCTCGTCGGAGAGAACGTCACTGCTGAGGTCGAGCTGATCGCCCAGACCGGGTGGACGTCGCAGCGGGTTGCCGGTGAGCTGTATCGACGCCAGCCGTCGGGCCCGTTCGACCTCGTCGTGATCGGCGTCGGCAGCAACGACCACTTCAACCAATACGGTGTCGACAGCCTCGAAGTCGGCGTCGACCAGCTCGTCGGCACGGCGGAGTTCCTGGTGGACGATCCGAGCGACATCGTGCTGCTGTCGATCGTGGACTGGCGGGTCACGCCGCGGGCACAGGAGCAGTACGTCGGCACCTGGAGAATGGGTCCACTCGAGCCGTACAACGAAGCGCTGGCTGCCATCGCCGCCGACGGCGGTCACCGATTCATCGACGTGACGGCGGTGTCGCTCGTGCAGGCCGACGACCCGACGATGACGAACGACGACGGCTTCCACGCCTCACCGCAGCTCTATCGTCGCTGGGTCGACCTCATGACGCCGGTTGTCGTCGACGCCGTGTCCTAGGCGCATCGAAACCTCCGGGCCGGCGGGTGGCCCGGAGGTCTCGAATGCTCAAAGGCGTCGGACGATCAGCCGCCCGGATCGAGCTCGCAGAGGAACTCGGTCTCGCCTTCGCACACGTCGGTGCCGTTGCCGCCGTCGAGGTCGTCGATGCCGGCGCCACCGATGAGTGTGTCGTCGCCGTTGTTGCCGAACAGCGTGTCGTCGCCGTCGCCGCCGTTGATGGTGTCGTTGCCGCCACCGCCACTCAGCACATTGGGTCCGACATCGCCGGTGATGTTGTCGTTGCCGCCACCGGTGGTGACGTCCTCGAAGTTCATGACCGAGTTCGTGTCGCCGCCACCGGTTGCCAGATCGTTCGGCAAGTCGACGGTGTAGTCCACGACACCGCTCAGCGTGAGCAAGTCGGTATCGGCGCCGCCATCCAGGATGTCGTTGCCGCCACCCGGGTTGAGCTCGTCGTTGCCGGCACCACCGTTGATGGTGTCGACCCCGAGGCCGCCGAGGAGCGTGTCGTTGCCGGCATCGCCGTTGAGCGTGTCGTTGCCGTCACCGCCCTCGATGGTGTCGTTGCCGTCACCGCCGTCGACCGTGTCGGCACCACCGCCGGCGATCACGGTGTCGTCGCCGCCTGCAGCGTCGACGTCGTCGTTGCCACCGCCGGTGTCGATCACGTTGGCGTTGTCGTCACCAACCACGGTGTCGTTGCCGCCCGCGGTCTCGACGTTCTCGATGCTCGAGAGCGTGTCGGTGCCTTCGCCCGTCGCCGATCCGGAGACGAGATTGACGACGTGGTCGACGTCGGCCGTGAACTGCGCCGTATCGCTGCCGGCGTCACCGTTCAGCTCGTCGCTGCCACTGCTGCCGCGCAGCGTGTCATCGTCATCCCCACCGTTGAGGATGTCGTCGTCGTTCCCACCGCGGAGGTCGTCGTTGCCGGCGTCACCGGAGACGACGTCGTTGCCGTTCTGGCCCCGCAGCGTGTCGTTGCCTGCTCCGCCGGTGATCGTGTCGGCTCCGTCGCCGCCGTCAACGGCATCGTCGCCGTCGCCGCCGTCGAGGGTGTCATCACCGGTACGACCTTCGATCGTGTCGTTTCCGCCGCCCCCGGAGAGCGTGTCGTTGCCCTCGAGGCCGATGATGGTGTCGGCACCATCGCCGCCGTCGATCGTGTTGGGCAGGCTGCTTCCCGTGAGGTTGTCGTCGAAGCCGGATCCGATCAGCGTCTCCGGTGTGTCGTTGAGCGTGTCGCCCGTCACCGACGGCACCGTCAGATCGGCGGTGATCCCACCAGAAGCTCCGGCGTACGACAGCGTGTCGGTCCCGGTGCCGAGCGTGATGTCGTCACCGTCGTTGAGCGCCGAGACCGTGTCGTCGCCGTTGCCGGCCACGATGGTGTCGGCCCCCGCTCCCGAGTCGATGATGTCGTTGTCGTCGCCGCCGTCGATCGAGTCGACCCCCGCTCCGGTGGTGATCGTGTCGTCACCGGTCTCGCCGTTGACCGTGTTCGCGCCGTCACCGGCATCGACCGTGTCGTCGCCGTCTCCGGCATTGACGGTGTCGTTGCCGGCACCCGCCGTGATCGTGTCGCTGCCGGCGTCGCCGTTGACGGTGTTCGTGCCGTCACCGGCATCGACCGTGTCGTCGCCGTCTCCGGCATTGACGGTGTCGTTGCCGGCACCCGCCGTGATCGTGTCTGCTCCGTCACCACCGTCGATGACGTTGTCACCGTCGCCGCCGTCGAGGCTGTCGTTGCCGGCAAGACCGTTGATGGTGTCGTCACCGTCGCCGCCGTCGATGATGTCAGCGTCGGCAGTTCCGGTCAGGGTGTCGTTCAGCGGGCTGCCAATGAGCGTTTCGGGCGCATCACCGAGCGAACCGGCCACATTGCCGAGCACCGTTCCTGCGCCAACGTCGACCGTCACGCCGACCGGCGAGCGCTCGAACGTCACGGTGTCAGTGCCGTCTCCTGCGGTCACCACATCGCCGTCGCCGCGGGCATAGATGACGTCATCACCGTCGCCGCCGAGGACGGTGTCCGCGAGCGGACCACCGTCGATGATGTCGTTTCCGGCGCCGCCGTCGATGGTGTCGGCCTTGCCACCGCCGTTGAGGGTGTCGTTGCCGTCGCCGCCGTTGAGGGTGTCCTCACCGCCGTTGCCGTCGATCGTGTCATCGCCGGGCCCACCGTCGATGATGTCGAAGCCCTGGTTGCCGCGGATCCGGTCGTTGCCTTCGCCACCGTTGATGGTGTCGATGGCCTCATTCCCGCTGATGAAGTCGTCGTCGGCGCCACCGTTCAGGGTGTCCCGATCGTCGTTGCCGCGAACGACGTCTTCGCCGGGTCCGCCGTCGATCGTGTCGCGGCCTTCGTTGCCCTTGAGGATGTCGTCGCCCTCACCACCATCCATGGTGTCGTCACCGAGCTGCCCGAAGACCCGGTCGTCGCCGGTGCCGCCCGAGAGGTCGTCGTCGCCGGCGCCACCTTTGACCAGGTCGTTGCCGGGGCCACCGTCGATGGTGTCGGCATCGGGGTCGGCGGACGCCTTGTTGTTGCCGCCGGCGATCCAGTCGTTGCCTTCGCCACCGGTGATGGTGTCGTTGCCGCCGTTCCCGCAGATGGTGTCGTTACCGCCACCGCCATCGATGATGTCGTCTCCGCCGCCTCCCAGGATGACTTCGTCGGCCGCCGTGCCCGTGAGCACATCCGCCTGATTCGTGCCGGTGATGTCCGGCACTTTCCCGTTACACAGCGACGCGGCCTGCGCGACTGCCGGGATCATCCAGAGCGTGAGGGAGAGGGCAGCGAGGATCAAACTGCTGCGTGTCTTGCCCATTCGTCGTCCCCTTTCGTCCCGCGAAGGGACGGTTTGGGGCAGGGTGCGTTCTATTCCCGCCCGTTGTGACGCGCCCCGACCGACGGGACGCCCTACCTCCAACCGATCGTACGCCCGTATTGGGCTATCGAGAAGGGCGGTATCGGCCGCTTTCGGAAGGACTAGCCCGGGCGTAGTCCCTGCTGATGTGGACCTTCGGTTCTTTCCAGGCGCTGGTAGGTACGGAGACCATGGTGAGGGAGGCCCAGGTGGAGTACCGGATCCTCGGCCCGTTGGAGGTGTGGGAGGCCGATCGTCGGCTACCGGTCGACGCGCCCAAGCAGCGGGCGATCCTCGCCATCCTCGTTCTCCACGCCAATCGGGTGGTCTCGAACGACCGGCTGATCGATCTCGTCTGGGGTGACGAGCCTCCCGATGGCGGCCTCAAGACGCTGCGATTCCACATCTGGAAACTGCGAGAGAACCTCGTCACCGAAAGGCAGTCGGACGATGGTGCGGCCATTGCAACGGTCGCCCCCGGATACATGTTGCAGGCGGAGCCCGACGCCATCGATGCACTTCGGTTCGAGCGCCTCGTCGGCGAAGCCCATGACCTCCTCTCGACGGACCCCTCACGATCCATCGAGATGATCGATGAGGCGCTCAGCCTGTGGCGCGGCGCTCCGCTCGCCGACTTCACGTACGAGGAGTTCGCCCGGCTCGACATCACCCGGCTGGAGGAACTCAAGCGGTCGGCAGAGGAGGACCGCATCGACGCGGCCCTCACCCTGGGTCGTCACGCCGAGGTCATCGGCGAGCTGCGTGCCCTGGTCGATCGAGACCCGCACCGAGAGCGCCCTTGGGGTCAGCTCATGGTTGCGCTCTATCGATCGGGTCGCCAGGCCGAAGCGCTGGATGCGTATCAGCAGCTCCGCACCCATCTCGGCGAGGGTCTCGGCATCGAACCGTCCGCCGAGGTCCGTGCGCTCGAGGAGCGGATTCTGCTCCAGGATGAGGCCCTGCTCGATGCGGCAACGGCAGCGGCCGTCGGCAAGCTGCGCGGCTACGTGTTGCACGAGCAGCTCGGCCAAGGAGCATTCGGTTCGGTGTGGCGGGCAGAGCAGCCGGGCCTCGGCCGGGACGTTGCGATCAAGCAGGTGCTGCCGGAGCTAGCTAACCAACCGGAGTTCGTTCGTCGCTTCGAGACTGAGGCGCGCTTCGTGGCTGCGCTCGAGCATCCCCACATCGTGTCGCTCTTCGACTTCTGGCGCGATCCGGAAGGCGCCTACCTCGTCATGCCGTACCTGCGCGGCGGCAGCCTCGGGCAAGCGATCCGCCGGGGTCCTCTGCCCCCGTCGCACGCATTGAAGATCGTCGACGAGATCGGCGCGGCCTTGTCATACGCCCACCGCAGGGGAGTCGTGCACCAGGACGTGAGCCCCGAGAACGTGCTCCTCGACGACGACGGCAATGCCTACCTCGCCGACCTCGGGATGGCGGTCCTCGTCGGTTCGGAGGCGCTCCCGCCCTCGGCATCGCCGGGGTATGCGCCGCCGGAACGTTTGGCCGGCGCGCCGGCAAGTGCTCAATCCGACGTGTTCTCCCTCGGCATGCTCGCCCACACGATGGTGACCGGCGTGCGTGCGGTTCCCGACGAGGCGGTGAGGTCGGTCATCGCCATCGACCCCGGTCTCCCGGGTGCCATCGATACCGTCATCGAACGGGCAACCACTGCGTTGCCTGAGAACCGATACCCCGATTCCGAGTCGTTCGTCGCGGCGCTCCACGAGGCCTTTGGTGCCGAGCCCGGCGCTGCCGTCGTCGGAGTCGATGTCCGCAACCCGTTCAAAGGTCTGCAGGCGTTCACCGAGACCGACGCCGACGACTTCTTCGGCCGCGAAGCATTCGTGGACGAACTGCTCGGGTCGGTCCGGAGCCGCCGCCTCGTCGGCGTTGTCGGCCCCTCGGGGTGTGGCAAGTCGAGCGCCGTGCGCGCCGGTCTCATCCCGGCACTGCGCTCCGGAGCGCTGCCCGGCTCCGATCGGTGGTTGATGACCGATCTGTATCCGGGGTCCCGGCCCTTCGAGGAGTTGGAAGCCGGTCTTCTCAAGGTTGCCGTCGAGCGGCGCCGCGACTTCGCAGCGTTGTTGCGCAGCGATCCGTCAGATGCGAGTTCGATCATCGAGTCGGTGCTGCCCGCCGGGGCGGAGCTGCTGATCGTGATCGA
>JASJAX010000147.1 GCA_030066755.1 Acidimicrobiia bacterium | reverse complement strand
GGGGGGTCCGCTTCCGTATCGCTCTCGGTCGGGGTCGAAGGCCTTCGTGGCGATCGCTGCCAGCGTGTCGGCGTTCCCGGGATCGGCCGGCTCGATCCGGGGGTCCACAGTGGGTGGGGTGATCGTGTTGAAGTGGTGAACCATCGCCGGCAGCATCACGGGCCACCGGCTCGGCGGCAGATCGTGCCCCATACCCTCGACCACGAGCAGTTCCGCACCGGGGATCGCCGCCGCCGTGGCGTGTCCACCGGACACGCCGACGAGTTCGTCGGCCTCGCCGTGAATCACGAGGGTCGGGGTGGTCAGCGATCCGAGACGCTCAGTTCGGTCTGGACTGGCCCAGATGGCCGCGAGTTGCCGGCCGGTGGCTTCGGGATGGAAGGACCTGCGCACCGCCTCCTCGACCCGGGCTCGTTCGAGGGCCTCGTCGAACTCGTCCGGCGTCGCCAGGATCCGACGAGCGTCCAGCATGTCCTCGATCGCATCCTCAGGTTCGGGAGACGGGGCACGGAAGAGCGATCGCATGCCGACCTCGCTCGCCTGGCCGACCGTTCGATCGCCCGTCGACGACATGATCGAGGTGAGCGTGAGGACGCGCTCCGGCGCGATGAGTGCGAGTTCCTGGGCGATATAGCCGCCCATCGAGACGCCGACGATATGGGCGGCATCGATCTCGAGTTCGTCGAGCGTACGGGCAACATCCTGCGCCATGTCGGCGAGGAGATACGGCACGTCGACGGGTTCGCCACGCTCGACTGCGCGGCGAATCTCGCCGAGTGGCACCTTCCCCCGGTGGGTCATGTGAGCCGACTTGCCGGCATCCCGGTTGTCGACGGTGATGACTCGGTAGCCGGCCCCCTGGATGCGCCAGACGAACGCCGGATCCCAATCGATGAGTTGGCGGCCCAGCCCCGTGATCAGAACCACGTGCGGACGGCCATCGGCTTCGAGCGGCGTTGCCGCGTGAGCGAGGCGGAAGGTGTCGTCACGTGAGCCGGCCACGAGCACAGGCTAGAGAGGCCGAGAGCCGAGGTCGTGTCGGCCGTTCCTAGGATGACGCGTCATGAGCGCCAATCCCCTCCTCGCTGCCGCCCGAGCCGTCCTCCCCGAGATCATTCCGCTCCGGCGGGCTCTGCACCGCTTTCCGGAGATCGGCAACCACCTGCCCGAAACACGTCGCCGGGTGCTCGAAGCACTCGATGGTTTGCCGCTCGACATCCACCTGCACGAGCACACGAGCGGCATCGTCGCCGTCCTCGAGGGCGAACTTCCCGGGCCGGCAATCGTGCTGCGCGGCGACATGGACGCGCTCAACATGCCCGAGAACACCGATCTCGACTTCTCGAGCGAGATCGAGAGTGCCATGCATGCGTGCGGGCACGATCTCCACACGGCCATGCTCGCCGGCGCGGCCAAGGTTCTGAGCGCACGACGATCGGAGATTCCCGGGCACGTCGTCTTCATGTTCCAACCCGGCGAGGAAGGGTGTCATGGCGCGCGCCACATGCTCGATGAAGGGCTGCTCGACGTGGTGTCGCCGCGACCCAACGGGGCATTCGCCATTCATGTGACCGCACAGATCCCCTCGGGCATCGTGAGTCACCGACCCGGACCGGAAATGGCGTCCGCCGACGAGATCCACGTGACGATCACCGGGCGAGGCGGCCACGCTTCGGCCCCGCACTTCGCCTCGGATCCGATCCCCGTTGCCGCCCAGATCGTGCTGGCCGTCGAAACGGCTCTGACTCGGGAGGTCAGCGCCCTCGAACCAGTCGTCGTGACGTTCGGCAAGATCGAAGCCGGCACGACGCACAACGTCATCCCCGAGACTGCTCGGCTCGAGGGAACGGTACGGACGCTGTCCGAGGAAGTCCGCAGCCACGTCCACGCCATGCTCGATCGCATCGTGACCAACGTGGCCGAGGCGCACGGTCTCCACGCTGAACTGGAGCTCGTTGCCGGCTATCCGGTCACCGTGAACGACGACGACTTCGCCGCCTTGGTCACTGAGGTCGCAACGGACGTGCTCGGCGAAAGCAAGGTGGTGCCCCTGCCGACTCCGATCATGGGTGCCGAGGACTGGAGCTACGTGCTCCAGAAGGTGCCGGGGATCATGGCGTTCCTCGGAGCCTGCCCGCCGGACCTCGTGCCCGGTGAAGCCCCGAACAACCACAGCAACAGGGTTCGGTTCGACGAGGACGCCATGGCGACCGGCATCGCCTTGTACGCCGCCGTGGCCTTGGAGCACCTGCGCCGTACCGCCTGATCGGGGCGTCGACGCACCTGACGCGATTGCGTCAATTGGCCCTTGCGGACCGTCTCTACGCCTGTTACCAAGGTGCCAGCAGCAGACCGAGGAGGTCGCTCATGTATCGACGCATCCTGTTGGGCACCGACGGGTCACCCGAATCGCGTCGGGCTACGAGCGCCGTCGCGTCCATTGCCGGTCCGCTCGAGGCCGAAGTCACTGTTGCGTCGGCCGCCTACGAACGCTCGGCTCGGGTCACCGAATGGGACTACGAACCGATCGAGAAGGCCATCCCAACGGAGCAAGCAGCGAAGTGGGCTCGTGACGAGGTTGCGTGGCTCGCCGAGCACGGCATCGTCGCCGACCACACCGTGCTCGAAGGACCTCCGGCGGAGGCACTCGCCAAGCTCGCTTCCAGCGGATCCTTCGATCTTCTGGTCGTTGGGCATCGAGGACGCGGCAGCGGTCACATCCCGATTGCGGGATCCGTGGCGACGGCGCTCCCGGACCTCGCCCACTGTCCAGTGATGATTGTGCCGTGAGCGGGCGTTGCCCGCTCACGGAGTACTGAGTACCGAGTACTGAGTACAGAGACTGCCCTCTGCGCGCCGATCGCGGCTCGCGGGGCGTGTCCAGGGCCCGACTTGGAACTTGACTGACGACTGACGACTGACGACTCCTCCGTTTCTGTCACCCCCGGGCGCGATGATCGACGGTATGGCGAGTTCGAGGACGGCGGCGGTTCTGCACTGTGATCTCGATGCGTTCTATGCGTCGGTCGAGCAGCAGAAGCGGCCGGAGCTGCGAGGGAAACCGATCGCGGTAGGTGGCGGGGTGGTTCTGGCTGCCAGCTACGAGGCTCGAGCGTTCGGAGTCAGGTCCGCCATGCCGGTCGGCCGGGCACGGCGGATGTGTCCTTCGCTCATCGTCGTCGACGGATCGTTCAGTGACTATCTGGACATCTCGGACCGGATCTTCGACATCTGCCGCGACTTCACTCCGCTCGTCGAGCAGATCTCGATCGATGAGGCGTTCCTCGACGTTTCGGGGGCGACCCACCTGTTTGGTGAACCAGGCACCATCGGAGCCGAGATCCGGCATCGAGTCCGCGACGAGACGGGTCTCGCCATTTCGATCGGTGTCGCCAGCACGAAGTTCCTCGCCAAGGTCGGCAGCCAGGTCGCCAAACCCGACGGGATGATCGTCGTCGACCCGGCAACCGAGATCGAGTTCCTCCATGCGCTCCCCACCCGGCTGATTTGGGGTGTCGGTCCCGTCACCGAACGCAAGCTGGCGGAGATGGGCATCACGACGATCGGTCAGCTCGCAGCGACCGAACGCAACGTCATCTCCAAGCGGATGGGCCGTGGCGCCGGCGGACACCTCCATGCCCTCGCTTGGAACAAGGATCCCCGGCGAGTTCGTCGAGAACACCGGGCCGGCTCCGTCGGCGCCCAGCGCGCCTTCGGAGGCGATCACAGGGACCCCGAGTTTCATCGCCAGGTGATCTTCGGGCTGGCCGACCGCATCGGGTCCCGTCTGCGAAAGAAGGATCGCGCCGGCCGCACCGTCAGCGTGCGGGTCCGGTTCTCCGATCAGCAGGTGGTTTCGCGTGCCACGACGCTGGTCGCCCCGGTCGCAACGACCGCCGCCATCGCCCAGATCGCCGAGCACCTCGTTGCCGTTGCGATCACGGAGGCCGCAGAAGGTCGTGGACTCAGCCTCATCGGTATCTCGATCTCAAAGCTCGTGGTCTCGCCTCACCTGCAACTCGAGCTGCCACTCGAGACCGACGGCGCGGGCGGCATCACCCGGGCCGGATCCCTCCACGACCTCGAACGCACCGCCCTCGACGCTGCCGTTGACCAACTCCGCGATCGTTTCGGCAAAGAGACCGTGGCGAAAGCGTCCTCGATGCTGAGAGGCACCCGAGGCGTCCCGGACGAGTTCGGGGACCTAGCGATCCCGGTGAGTGAGAGGTAGGGGAGGCGTCTCAGGTCTCAAGTCTCAGGTCTCAGGCCAGAACCCCGGACTTGAGACTTGGGACTTGAACCCACGTCATTGAGGTCGCGGCTACCGCGTCGGTCGCCCGTCCTGGCGATCACCTAGGGACTTGAGACGTGTGAGGCGGCCCGCAGGGCCGCTACACACTCACATCTCTCCGTTCGAAACCCCAGATCGCAATCGTGGTGAGGACCACGATCGTGAGGATCATCCAGCCGTAGTCGACGGAGAACCCGTCGGTGAACGGCCGTGAGCCGATGAACCACGTGATGGGGTTGAACGGCTCCGACCACTCGAGGAAGCTCACCGATGTCGAGAGGCCGAACAGGATGAACAGGAGCACGGCGACTGCTGCGGCGATGCCGATCGCGTAGCCGCGTTTGCCCGAGACGGCACCAACAGCAAGGGCGAGCACGCCGAAGATCAGCGCCAGGAGCGCAACCCCGACGTTCGCTGCCAGGTAACCCATCACGCTCAAGTCGAGTTGGAACACGTTGTTCGTTGCGAGTTCGGCAACCATCACCGCTGCCGAGATCGCCAGCGTGAGCACCGTCATCGCCCCCACGATGTCGATGACGACCCGGCGCCGCCGCACGGGCTGGGCGAGGAGCAAGTCCATCGTGCGCCGCCCCTCCTCGCCGGCGATCGACCCGGCGCCGATCCCGATCGTGAAGACCATCAGCACGATGAGCAGGGTTTGGGCGTAGAGGTTGGACACCATGTACCCGGCGGGATCGAACAACTCGCTGACCGCTTCGAACCCGAAGATCGCGGCGAAACCTTCGGCCCCTTCGAGCAGCGACTCGTACGTCTCGCGCTGGTCGAGCACGGTCGGGTACGACGCCATGGTCAACAAGGTCATGCCGATCAGGCCGAGGCACCACCACAGGATCGACTTGCGGCGGTCCCAGATCGTCTTGTGGAAGACCGTGGGGATCACGGCACGGCCTCCCCTTCATCGGCGTAGAACGAGAGAAACGCAGCCTCGAGGTCACCGTCGTCGGCGGTGACGCTGGTCGTTTCGAACTCGGCTGCCTTCTTGATCACCGGGTCGACGCTGCCCTCGACGGCGACCTCAACTTCGTGCTCGTTGAGCGCGTGCACCGAGACAACTGCTGGTAGCCCGCCGAACACGTCCGGATCGACCGGATCGCCGAAGCGGAGGATGAGCTTCCGGACGGCGTGCCGCTTGATCTCGGCGACGTCGTCGACGACGACGAGATGACCGCGGCGAATGATCCCCACACGATCTGCAACCCGCTCCACTTCGGGGAGCACATGAGATGACAGAAAGACGGTGCGACCGTCGCTCCGTACCTCGTCGATCACTCGGTGCACCTCAGCTTGGATGAGCGGGTCGAGGCCTCCGGTCGGTTCATCGAGAATGAGGAGCTCGGGGCGGTGCATCATCGCCTGGACGAGTCCGACCTTCTGGCGGTTCCCGGTCGAGTACTTTCGGATCTTGATGTCGGGATCGAGCTCGAGCCGTTCCGACAAGGCTTCGGCGTCACCCAGGTCGGACATCCCGCGCAGCCCTGCGAAGTAGCCGAACAGCTCGCGTGCGGTCATCTTCTCGTACATCGCGAGCTCACCCGGCAGATAGCCGACCCGTCGCTTGATCTCGATGCTGTCGCGGCGAGCGTCGAGGCCAAGCACCGATGCGGCGCCTTTGGTCGGTCGGATGAAGTCCAGGAGGACCCGGATGGTGGTGGACTTGCCCGCCCCGTTCGGACCGAGGAACCCAAAGACCTCGCCTTCGCGGACCTCGAGATCAACGTCCTCGATCCCTCGGGTCCGCCCGTAGAACTTCGTCAGCTCGTGTGTCGTGATGGCGGAGGTCATTCAGCCGTTTCCTCGTGATCGAGCCTCAATGCTGGCCGTCGGAGGCTCCCGAGGCAAGGGTTGAACGACCCCTGAGCCGCGGGGCGGTAGCCTCCATGTCCGAATGGCCACCGAATCACGAGTGATCGACCAAAACGAGCTGGAGGCCTCCGAGTGAGCGCCACCGCATCGGCCCCGGCGTCCTCCGGCAACCTCGGACCCGGCTTCGACGTCCTCGCACTGGCGCTGGAAATGCGATGCACGGTCACCGCGACGCCGACGGCCACCTGGGAAGTGCGTGAGCTCGGCCGCACCTTCGAGCCTGAGCCCAACGAGCTGGTGCGAAGAGCCGCTGAGCTGGCCGCCGACCGGCCGTTCCGGCTCGAGATCGAGAACGAGATTCCACGGGCTCGTGGCCTGGGTTCGTCCTCGGCTGTCGCAGCCGCCGTCGCTGCCTCCGCCATGCGGGCGATGGGCGTCGATCCCGAGCCGCGTCGGCTCTTCGAGATCGTCGAGGAACTCGAAGGCCACGGCGACAACGCCGCAGCCGCCGTCTATGGGGGATGCGTCCTCGTCGCCGGTTCTGAGATCCGGCAGCTCGAAGTTCATCCGGAACTCAACTTCGTGGTGGGCATTCCCGACGAACGCCTCAAGACCGATGAGGCGCGCGCTGCGTTGCCGCAGCAGGTGGATCGGTGGGCGGCGACTCGCAATCTGGCACGACTCGGGTTCCTGATCGAGGGTCTTCGGACCGGCGACCCCGCCGTGCTCCAGTCTGCCGCCGGAGACGAGATGCACGAGGCGCCTCGCGCCAGGCTGTCACCGATCACTGGATCGTTGATGCGGGCGGCCCGGGAGGCGGGTGCGTTCCACACGGCATGGAGTGGCGCCGGTCCGACGGCGATCGCAATCGTGGACGCCGATGGGTGCGTTGCCGTCGAGCGGGCCATGGAACGAGTGCTCGGCGAAGATGGCGTCGTTCGTTGTCTGGAGCCGGCTCTCGACGGTTGGCGCTGACGGACCCGCGCGGCGACGACACCACGGCGCGATAATCCTGGTGACCCGCGAGACCAATCCACGACGCCTGGAAGGCGAGGATCACAGTGAGTCGCATCTGGGAAGGTGACCGCCTCGAGCACGTGATCGCGTCCATCGTGATCGTTGCGATCGCTGTGGTGGTTCGATTCGCCGTCGGGCGCCTGGTGCGGCGCCAGACGTGGGCGTCGGCTGAAGTCGGCCGCCGGTGGATGATCCAGGTGCGGAACATCACTGTGCTCGTTGCGTTCATTGCTCTGGTCATCGTCTGGGCGCAGGAGTTGCGCACTGCCGCGCTCTCCCTTGTTGCATTCGCCGTCGCTGCGGTCATTGCGACCAAGGAGATGATCATGGCGGTGGGTGGCTCGTTCTCGAGAGCGACCTCCGGGAGCTTCGCCGTCGGCGACCGGGTTCGGATCGGGGCGCATCGCGGTGATGTGATCGACCACTCGCTGCTGACGACAACCTTGCTCGAGATCGGCCCCGGCCATGTGCGGACCGGACGCACGCTGGTCATCCCGAACAACCTCCTGCTCACTGATGCCGTAGCGAACGAGACGGCCGGCCATGGCTACGTCCTGCATTCGTTTGCGGTGCCGGTGGCGAAGAGCGAGTGGCACGGTGCGCAGAAAGCACTGCTCGCAGCAGCCAAGGAACACTCGGCGGAGTACGTCGAGGACGCTCGCCGCGAAATGGAGCGGCGAGCGAGAGCGCACTCATTGTCGACACCAATCGTTGATCCCTTTGTGCTCGCAAAGCCGACGGGAACCGACACCGTCGAGCTGACCGTGCGCGTGCCGGTGCCCGCACGCGAGGCGTGGTGGGTCGAGAACGAGATCCTGGCAGCGTGGCTGGGCCGTTCTGACGTTGACGGTGCTGCGGCGGGTGCCGAGTGAGTCGCGCGGCAGTCAGCCGTGGCCACGTCCTCTTCCTGTGCACCGGGAACACCTGCCGCTCGCCGCTGGCTGCGGCCGTGGCACACGACGCCGGAGTGTTGGCGACGTCGGCCGGTCTCGACGCAAAGCTCGGGGCTCCGGCAACCGCCGAAGCTCGAGCCGTCGCCGAGCAAGCCGGTCTCGACGTTCGTGCCCACGTCAGCCGCGCGGCGACGGAGCCGGTCGTCGCCGCCGCCGGAACGATCTACACGATGACGGCCGCCCAGGCAGAAGAAGCCGGCCGCCGCTGGCCGCAGCACGCCGCGAGGATCCATCCGCTCGATCCGGATGCCGACATCACTGATCCCTACGGCGGGGACGAAGCGATGTACGCCGCAACGTTTGCGCTCATCGAGCGGGCCGTGCGGTCGAGGCTCTCGGAGAACCCCTGACACCTGGGCCTATGCGCTGACGGCGATGTGTCGATCCTGAGACGCGCAATATCGACGGCGGTTTCGGGACTTTGGCCCCTTCTGCCTGGTCAGTGCGTTGGCGAGGGTAGGCGAGACGTCAAGCGAGGATCCTTTTGACCGACGCCAGAACAGCACGTGGTAGCACGCGAGCCGGGAGTCCGACCCGCCGAGCCGAAGACAGCCATCCCTCGGGCGATGACCGTTACCTGGTCATCGACAAGCACCTGAAGCGCGCCCGCTTCTCGCAGGATCAGCTCATCGAGACGCTGCACGTCGCGCAGGACGTGTTCGGCTTCCTCGACGAGAGCATCCTCGTCTACGTAGCCCGCGCACTGCGCCTGCCGCCATCGATGGTGTACGGCGTGGCGACCTTCTATCAGCTGTTCACTTTCGATCCACCAGGCGATCACACGTGCACCGTGTGTACGGGGACGGCGTGCTTCGTCAAGGGCGCCGACGACATCGTGGCGCAGGTCGGCGAGGCATTCTCGATTGGCGCCGGAGACACGACCGCCGACGGCACCCTGACGCTCAAGACGGCGCGCTGCCTCGGTTCATGCGGATTGGCTCCTGTGGTCCTCCTCGATGGCGCCGTCCACGGACGGGAGAACGCCGACGAGGTCCTCGCAGCACTCACCCGCATCATGGAGGCGGAGCCGGCCGAGCCGGTTGGCGCAGCTGCGGAAGGAGGTGAGGGCTGATGGCAGCGGTCATCGATCTCCACGAAGTCGCGGATCGCGAACACGAAGCACGAAGCCGGTACCCGTGGCGCATCAAGGCCTGCGCATCGACGGCGTGTCTGTCGGCCGGCGCCGGTGCGACGGTGCAAGCCCTCGAGCAGACCATCGAGGCGGCCGACCTCGTGCTCGACGCCGTAGTGGTTCCGACGGGGTGTATGGGTCTGTGCAGCCGCGGACCGCTCGTCAGGGTTCTCCGACGCGGCGGCGACGAGACCATGTACCAGGCGGTCAACAAGGAAGTGGCGATCGACATCGTTCGCAAGCACGTCCGGAACCACGAGATCGTCGATACGAACCTGCTGGACACCAATATCCCGTTCTTCACCTCTCAGGAACGGGTCGTGCTGGCCAACGGTGGCGTCATCGATCCGGACCGGATCGAGGGGTACGTCGCACACGGCGGCTACGAGGCGCTCCGCAAGGCCATCACCGAGATGGCTCCGGAGCAGGTCGTCGAGGAGATTCGCTCCTCCGGATTGCGCGGTCGCGGTGGCGCCGGATATCCGACGGGGAACAAGTGGGCGCTGCTCGCAAAGGCCGAGGGTGATCAGAAGTACGTGGTGGCCAACGGCGACGAGGGCGACCCGGGCGCCTACATGGACCGTACGGTCATGGAGGACGACCCGCATCGCCTCATCGAAGGCATCGCCATTGCGGCGTACGCCACCGGTGCGTCGAAGGCCTACATCTACGTGCGGGCCGAGTATCCCCGAGCCGTCGAACGGCTCGACCGTGCCATCCGGGTCGCCCGACGCAATCGCCTCCTGGGGCGTCGGATCATGGACACCGACTTCACCCTCGACGTCGAAGTCCGCATCGGCGCCGGTGCATTCGTGTGCGGTGAGGAGACGGCGCTGTTGGCCTCGATCGAAGGCCGCCGCGGGACACCGCGACTTCGGCCCCCATACCCCACCGAACGGGGGCTCTGGGGCCAGCCGACGATGATCAACAACGTCGAGACCCTGGCCAACGTCCCGACGATCATCAACAAGGGAGCCGAGTGGTTCTCATCGATCGGCACCGAACGCAGTCCGGGCACCAAGGTGTTCGCGCTCGCCGGAGATCTCGTGAACATCGGGCTCATCGAGGTTCCGATGGGGATCACGTTGCGGTCGATCGTCGAGGACATCGGCGGCGGGATTCCTGACGGCAGATCCTTCAAGGCGGCGCAGACCGGCGGACCGTCCGGGGGCTGTATCCCGGCTGAGTTCCTCGACACCCAGGTCGACTACGACAGTCTCCGCCAGCTCGGCTCGATCATGGGCTCGGGCGGGCTCATCGTCATGGACGACACCCAGAGCATGCCGGACGTCGCGAAGTTCTTCATGGAGTTCTGCATGGATGAGAGCTGCGGCAAGTGTGTGCCGTGTCGCGCCGGCACGGTACAGATTCACACGCTGCTCGATCGTATCGGCAACGGCGATGCGGTGTGGGCGGATCTGCGGCATCTCGAACAGCTCTGCGCCACCGTCCGGGACACGAGCCTGTGCGGACTCGGCCAGTCGGCGCCGAACCCGGTGCTCAGCACGCTGCAGTACTTCGGCAAGGAGTACGAGGAGTTACTCAGCGACGAGAAGAAGGAGGTGGCAGATGCGTGACGCACGACCATCGGTCACCGTCACCTTCGACGGTGAGGAATACGACGCCTTCGCCGGTGAGAGCGTCATGGACGCTGCCCGGCGCCTCGGGGTCCCGATCCCGTCGCTGTGCTACCTCGAGGGTCTGTCGCTGTACGGCGGCTGCCGGGTCTGCGTCGTGCAGATCGCAGAGGACCATCGACTCCGTCCGGCTTGTGCGACGACGGTTGCCCAAGACATGGAGATCAAGACCGACACGCCGCTCCTGCGGGCCCACCGCAAGGCGATCATCGAGATGCTCTTCGCCGAAGGCAACCACGTGTGCGCTGTGTGTGTGTCGAACGGCAAGTGTGAGCTGCAGGACATGGCCGTGGCGACGGGTATGGACCACGTTCGGTTCGACTATCAGGCGCCGCAACGTGAAGTCGATGCCAGCCACCCGAAGTACGTGTTTGATCCGAACCGATGCATACTCTGCACTCGTTGTGTCCGAGTGTGCGACGAGATCGAGGGTGCTCATGTCTGGGACGTTGCGTTCCGGGGCGCCGACGCCGAGCTCGTTGCCGAACTCGGAAAGCCCTGGGGCGAGTCGACATCGTGTACGTGGTGCGGCAAGTGTGTCGCCGTCTGCCCGACCGGAGCCATGGCGTACCAAGGCAAGGCGGTAGGGGAGATGCAGCATCACGCCAACGTCGTGATTCGTTTGGCGACGGCTCGGACGAAGGGCCAGTGGCTCGATCCTGAGGAGGTCGGATGAGCGAAACCACACCTCAGAAGGCACGGGTTGCGACCGTCTGGCTCGGAGGATGCTCGGGGTGCCACATGTCGTTCCTCGACATGGACGAGTGGCTCTTCGATCTCGCCGAGGTCGCCGACGTCGTGTACAGCCCCATCGCCGACGTGAAGGACTTCCCGAAGGACGTCGACGTCACCCTGATCGAAGGTGCGATCGCCAACGAGGACAACCGTGAGTTGGCGCTTCAGGTTCGTGAGAACTCGAAGCTGGTCGTTTCCTTCGGCGACTGTGCCGTGACCGGCAACGTCACAGCATTGCGGAACCCGATGGGTGATCCTTCGGAGATCCTCGCGAGGGTCTACGTCGAGAGTCCCGATCTCAACGGGATCGTTCCGAGCGAGGCCGGCATCGTGCCGCCGTTGCTGCCGAAGGTGCTGCCCGTACACCAGTTGATCCAGGTCGACGTGTACCTGCCCGGATGCCCTCCGCCGGCCGACCGGATTCAGGAGGCGCTGGAAGGAATTCTGAACGACGATCTCCCGCGTGATCGCGGTGAGGCGATTCGATTCGGCTGAAAGGAGGCCACCCATGTCTGATCTCGTTGTCATCGACCCGGTCTCCCGGATCGAAGGTCACGCCAAGATCACCATCAAACTCGGCAAGAAGGGAGAGGTCGAAGACACGCGCTTCCACGTCACGGAGTTCCGCGGCTTCGAGGAGTTCTGCCGCGGTCGGCCGGTGTGGGAGATGCCGAGCCTCTCGGCCCGGACGTGCGGCATCTGCCCGGTCAGCCACCTCCTGGCGTCATCGAAGACCGGCGACGCCGTCATGGGCGTCCGTATTCCCGACACGGC
>JASJAX010000023.1 GCA_030066755.1 Acidimicrobiia bacterium | reverse complement strand
CCGCCGGCTCAACCTGGACTACGTGAGCTGTTCACCGCCACGGGTCCCGGTCGCTCGCCTGGCCGCAGCCCAAGCCGCAATCAACGAACCGAAATAGCGGTTTCGCCGCCGGCAGGCCGGCGGCGAGTTGGCAGAGAACCCGCCCTCAACGGGCGGGTTCTCTGTATTCGTGGCGCCTCTCGGCGCCGCTCATCTTGGGATCGCACCGCACCGGTCGCTGCGTGATGGCTTCGCCATCACGTTCGCAGGTTTGGGCTTTGCCCAAACTGCGGCTGTGTGAGTGACGATCCCCGAGCCCGAGTTGCCGGAGGCAACTCGAACGTGCCGCCGTAGGCGGCACGCCCCCTCAGACTCCCCCCAGCCTCGCCCTTCGGGCCTCGGCCCCGTGCAAGCCGCTTCGGACGCGCTCGGCGAGGGTGGTTGCGTTTCTCAGTACTCAGTACTTGGTACTCAGTACTCCCGGAGACGCGAAACGGGGCGGGAGTGAAACCCGCCCCGTCTCGTGCGTTCCTCGATCACTCAGCGCGCAGGGCAATCGTCCACATGATCGCCCGCTTGCTGGCGGCGTTTGCCGTCGCCGTGACGGGGCCGTACCTGCCCACGGATGCGTTGTCGGCGATCTCGACGAGCAGGGCGGTGACCGCGGCATTCCCGGACAACGAGTCGGCATACAGCGTGTTGCCGGGCGCCGTCATCGATGTCGTCGATCCGTTGTTGCGCTCACCCCAGTACGACAGGACCGTCGCTCCGGCCGTCGCTGTGTCGACCCTCGGGGCCCGGTGATCCGTCGTCTTGGGGATCTCCTTGCGAGCCGCCCATACGTCAATCGGGTTGGACGTGTCCACTCCGTCGTAGGCGACCAAGACGCTCTGGGCCTTGCGCCCGCTGCTGAGCACGACGAACACGTTCTTGCCCGCGTCGGTGTTGCGGGCGACCCGCGAGTAGACGACCGAGCGGATTCCGTCGTCGTCGCGGGTGGCGAGTCGTTGCCAACCGGCGGGTGTCGAGAACGTCTGGTTCGAGATCGATGCCGTGACGATCAGCAGCATCACGTCGTCCTGCTGGACCGCAGCGGGGATCGTGAGCTTGTGCCACTTCCCCTTCTTGGCCAGCGACGTCATTGCCCGGAGCTCGATGTCGCTCGGTGTCGGCGCGTCGTAGGTCAGCGTGAGCGTCGCCTGGTTCGACGTAACGGTGCCGCCGTCGTAGGAGCCTTCTCCCGTAGCGACCGTCACCGATTGCCCCGCGTTGACCTCTCCATTCGTGATCGTGTTCGTGGCCGTGCAGACGACCGATGCACCAACGGCGAGGTCCGCAGTTGCCGGACAGCTCACCGGGTCACCGGGCTGGTTCGTGTCGACGGTGAAGGGACCATCGACGACGACGTTGCCGGTGTTCGTCAACGTGAACGTCTCGTTGATCGACTCGCCGGCGCCGCTGAATGTCAGCGAATCGGCATCCACGCTCAACGTCAGTGCGGGCGAAGCCGACACGCCTGCGCCCACCGTCAAGGTGATCTGATCGAGCGACGAGCCTTCGCCGGCCGGAACTTCCGTCAGTGTGGTCTGGATGTCCTGGTCGTACTGGTACCTCAGGTCCTGCGCCCGGGCCGTCACCGTGTAGACGTCGTCCGGGAGATCCGGCGTGGCGTAGTTCCAGTTGGAGAACTGCCCGGTCGGGTTCGTGAGGAAGACCTCGACCCAGCGCTCGACCGGACCGAAGCTGCCGAGGTCGTCCATGTACAGGCCCGCCGAGTTGCGGATCTGCAACTCGACAACCCGAACGCCACAATCGATCCCCGGGTCGCAGAACGGCACCAGATCGTCGAAGGCGCGGCCGTCGATGATCACGGAGCCTGCCGGCACGGACGCATCGGGCGCCGGCGACTGGATCCAGGTGTACGGATCGGTGTCGCCCGGCCAGATGAGCCAGTTGGTCCTGGCGCCGGTCTGGTCGATGTCGTACTGCCCGGCGGTGTCGACCGCCTTGGCGGTGATCGTGTAGTCACCGTCCTCGGGGAGCTCGATGTCGAGGCTCCACGTTCGGTTGGTGGGAGGTCCGGACAACGTGGCCGGAATCTCGGTGTACAACACGTCGTATCCCACAGGCGACGTCACGTAGCGTCGGCCCTGCAGCAGGTTGCGCGCCCTCGTCTCGCGGATCGTCACCATCACGGCATCGACTCCGGTCTCGTCGGTGGCGGTTCCAGAGATCGTCGCCGTCAGCGAGTCGACGTCCTGGTCGCGTTCCTCCCAATCCAGCGTGGTATCCGGATAGGGATCACCAGGAACGCCGGAGTTGACGATCACCAGCGGCCGGAGCTCAGCTTCGGTCCTCGTGCCCACGTTGTCATAGGCACGCGCCTGGATGAAGTACTGCCCGGTCGGCAGATTCGGCGTCGTGAGACTCCAATCGACGTTTGGTCCTGGGACGGCGATCGGGACATCGACCCAGTTGAGGTTGCGCCCGAATGTGCCGTCAGGCTGCATGCCGTAGCCGGTCTGGGCGTTCTGCACGACAACCTGAACGAGAACCACCACGCCGTCGGAGTCCGACGCAGTCCCTGTGATGTCGATCGAGGTGTCCATCGGGAACTCGGAGAAGAAGAACGGCGACGTGATCGTTGCCGACGGTGGTTCGTTGTTCGAGTCCTCCTCGGTGAGGATGAACGCACTGAGGTTGAACGCGTTGTCGCGCTGGCCTGCGGTGTCGGTGGCGTTCGCCGTGAAGGCGTAGTCACCGTTCGGGAGCGTCACCTCGAGTTCCCAGTTGACGACCTGGGCGCCGGGCGTGTCGATCTCAGCGAAGATCGTGTTGTACTCGGGCGCCAGCGTCCCGTCATCCTGGAGATAGGCCAACGGGGTCAGCACGCCGAAGTTGGGATCGGCCGGATCACGCAGGTACAAGCCAACGTCGACGGTGGCCACGCCGACGTCGTCGGCGGCAGTGCCGGTGATCACGAACGTGTTGCTGTCCGGTGGATCCTCGACATCGTTGAGCGTCGGATACGTGATGGTGGTGATCGGCGGGTCGTCACCGTCGTTGTCGACCTCGAACAACACCGAGGCCACGGAGGGGTCGTTGCCGCCGCCGACCTGGAAGGTGCGTGCTCGAGCCTCGAACGTGCCGCTCGGCAGATCGAGTCCGGTGAGGCCCCACGTGACATCCTGCCCGCCCGGGGCGTCCGGCGTCACGTCGAACGAGTTCGGAGTGTCGGCAAACGTCACCATGTCGTCCTGCAGGAACGGTCCGTCGGGACCCTGGCCGTAGCAGGGGCCTTGACAGACCCACACTCGAACGAAGTTCACGTCGTTCTCGGCATACGCAGTGCCGAGGATGTCGACCTCCTGGTCGACGAGGGTGAACCCGGAGAACGGATCGGTGATGGTGGTCTGCGGGCCCTCGGGGTTGACGATGGTGTCCCAGTCGAAGAAGCCGTGGTAGCCGACGTCGTAGCCACCGAGAATCGTGTTGTCGTGGTACACGAGGAGGCCTCGTTCCAAGGCGGTGAGTGCTTGCACGCCGACGAACGCGTTCGAGCCGGGGTTCCAGTTCATCGCCTTGCCGGTGGCCGGATCGAGGGCACCGATCTGGTCGCGGCGCACCACCTCGTCGCCGAGCGCGGCGGCGCCTACACCGGCATCCCAGCCGTAGTTCGTGAAGGTGTCGCCGGGCCACGGGTCCGACGATCCCGGAGCCTCTTGCCACCGGAAATGCCCACCCGCGTAGATCGCGTGTTCGGTGATCGCGACCGAATAGACGGAATCGAAGTGTCGTGAGACCCACAGCGGCTCGGTGCCGGCGCCGCCGGCGACCGGCCATGCGATCACCGTGTCGTTCAACGGCGGGCGGTCACCACCGGAGCCGCTGACCACCACGAAGTACGTGCCGGTCGGGTCGATGTCGCCCTTCGTGATGCGGAGCACTCCTCCGACCCGCGGGAGGTTGTCGGTGTAGAGGTCGGTTTGCCACGGCAGGAGCGCCCCACTGTTGGCGTTCACCAGGGCGATGCCTTCGCGCAGGAGACCGTTGACTCGGCGTCCGGTGTGCACGACGACCAGCGTGTTGTCGTTGGGCGTGAGGAGGAGGGATTGGACCTTGAGGGTGCTGCCGGATCCGATGCCCTCGGTGATCGGGAGGTTCAGGGACGGATCGAGGGCGCCGGTCGTGGCGTCGAGCTTGGCGAGCAGTCCGCGGGGCGTGCCGTTGATGGCGCTGAAGAAGCCTCCGACATAGAGATCATCACCGTCCGAGGACACTGCCAGCGCAGAGACACGAGCGTTGGGGTTCGCGGTGAACGTCGGGTCGATGGCGCCGGTGGCGTCGAGCTTGACGATCCGGTTCCGGTTCTCGCCGTTCACGTTGTTGAACGCACCACCGACGAAGAGGTGGTTGCCGTCGGCCGAAACGGCGATGGACTCGATGAAGCTGTCGAATGTCGGGGCGAATGTCGTGTCGACGAGCCCGGTGTCGATGTTGTAGGCCGCCAGGAAGGGCTGGGCGTGTGGCGTGCCGTCGGCGTCACTGAGGCCGGGGAACGACCCGGCGAGGATGATGCGCTCGCCCCACTGCACCATCTGCTCGATGCCGCCTTGTGTGATGCGCGGCGTGTCGAGCCGTGGCGTGTCGGGAACGAGTTGTGTGTGCCCGACGGGTCCCGTCGCGTGTGCCGCCGAGATCGGCGCGAGCACCGCGACGGTGACCGCAGCGACGAGTAACAGTGTGAACGATCGACGGGATGACTTCATGCCCAGAACCCCCTGTGCGCCGGCTCAAACTCCCGTGCCCTAACTCCGGGAGGCCGGTTTCTTCCTACCCTGACGCACGTCAGCGCGTGCCCCTCTGGCCACAAACGGTAGCAGTGCTCCAGGAGCCCCGAAAGAGGAATTCACGCCGGGTTTCCACGACTTCGCGACTTCCAAACGCACTAGTCAAGGCGACGCAGTAGCGAGTAGCGAGCAGCGGGTACCGGGTACTTGAGACTTGAGACCTGGGACCTGGGACCCTCGAGACGCGACAAGGGCGGGGACCATGCCCCGCCCCAATCGCTGTTCAGTCCCTACTCAGCGCGCAGCGCAATCGTCCACATCGTGACTCGCTTGCTCGCCGCGTTGGCGGTCGCGGTGACTCGGCCGTACGTACCGACCGCGGCATCGCTTGCGGTCTCCACCAGCAGGGCGGTGACTGCGGCGTTGCCGGACATCGAGTTGGCGTATCGGGTGAGGCCCGGTGCGGTCATCGATGTCGTCGATCCGTTGTTGCGCTCGCCCCAGTACGACAGCACCAGGGTGCCGGGCGTCGACGTCGTGGCCCTCGGCGTCCTGTGCATGGTCGTCTTCGGGTCTTCCTTGGCCGCCTTCCACACATCGACCGGATTGGCGGTGTCGACCCCGTCGTAGGCGACAAGGACGCTGTTCGCCTTGCGCCGACTGCTGAGTACCACGCGCACCGTCTTGCCTGCATCGCTGGCATTGGCGACCTTCCAGTAGACGACCGACCGGATGCCGTCGTCATCACGGGTCGCCAGGCGTTGCCAACCGTTCGGTGTGCTGAACGTCTGATCTGAGATCGACGCCGTCACGAACAGCAACATGAGATCGCCGTTCTGGACCTGGTTCGGCACCGTCAGCGGATGCCACTTGCCCTTCTTCGCCAGTGACGTCATCGCCCGGAAGGTGATACCCGACGCCGCCGGAGGCTGATAGGTCAGCGTGAGGGTTGCCTGGTTCGACGTCACGGCTCCGCCGTCGTACGAACCAGAGCCCGTTGCAACGGTGACGGCCTGCCCGGCGTTTTTCTCCGCATTGGTGATGTAGTTGGACGCCGTGCACGTCACCGACTCGCCAACGGCGAGGCTGGCGGTTGCAGGACACGTCACCGGGTCCTGCGGCTGGTCGGTGTCGACGGTGAAGGGACCGTCGAGCGTGACGTCACCCGTGTTCGTCAGGGTGAAGGACTCGTTGATCCGCAGCCCGGAGTCCGCAAAGGTCATCGACTCGGCATCCACCGACAGGGTCAACTCCGGATCGTTGGCCGGCGGCACACCCGTTCCGACCACGATCGTGATCTGGTCGAGGGACGAACCCTCGCCGCCCGGAACCGCGGTCAGCTCCGTCTGGATGTCCTGGTCGTACTGGTACCGCAGGTCCTGCGCTCTCGCAGTGACGGTGTACGTGTCGTCACCCAGCTCCGGTGTGGCGTAGTTCCAGTTCGAGAACTGGCCCGTCGGGTTCGTCAAGAACACTTCGATGCCTCGCTCGGAGTCGCTGAACGATCCCGAGCTGGACATGTACAGGCCGGCCGAGTTCTGGATGAACAGGTCGACTCGCTGGATGCCGCAATCGAAGCCCGGCGAACAGAACGGGACGAGATCGTCGAAGGCGCGACCATCGAAGATCACCGAACCCACCGGGTGCGATGAATCCGGTGCCGGGTTCTGGATCCACGTGTACGGATCGGTGTCGCCCGGCCAGATGATCCAGTTCGTCCTCGCGCCTTCCTGGTCGATGTCGTACTGGCCACCGGTGTCGATCGCCTTGGCGGTGATCGTGTAGTCGCCGTCCTCAGGCAACGTGATGCCGCTGAGCGACCACGTCCGGTTGGTCGCCGGACCCGAGAGGACCGCATCGATCTCGGTGTAGAGCGGGTCGTACGTCCCGGCTGCGGTCACGAACCGGGCACCCTGCAGGAACTGACGCTGGCGGGTCTCCTGGATCGTCACCACGACCCGGTCGACGCCGATGTCGTCGGTTGCCGTGCCGGAGATCGCCACCTCGAGGGTGTCGATGTCCTGGTCGCGTTCCTCCCAATCGATCGTGGTGTCCGGCTGCTCGTCCCCGGGCACACCTGAGATCACGAAGATCGTGGGCCGCTGCCGGGTCCCGGTCCGGGTCCCCTCATCGTCGATCGCCCGTGCCTGAACCGAATACCGGCCCGGAGGCAGGTTCGGCGTGGTGAAACTCCACGTCACGTCGGTCCCGGTGCCGTCGATGACGGCGTCGGCATAGCTGGCGCGGACGCCGAACGTCCCGTTGGCGAGCACACCGGCACCCGTTTGCAGGTTCGAGATCCGCAGCTCGACGGTCTCGACGCTGACGTCGTCAGTCGCCGTCCCGGTGATCTCGATCGCGGTGTTCGCATCGAATACGAACTCGTTGTCCGGTGGGCTGACCGGCGAGTCGATGGTGACCGCCGGAGGCTCGTTGCCTTCGCCGCCGAGCGCGATGGTGGCCCTGCCGACGACGTACGCATTGTCCTGCTGGCCTGCCGTGTCGGTGGCATTCGCAGTGAAGCGGTACTCACCATCCGGGAGGGTGACTTCGAACTCCCAGTTCACCACCTGTCCGCCCGCCGGCTCCACCGGAAGGGTGAAGGCGTTGAACTGATCCTGGAGCGTTCCGTCGTCCTGGAGGTACCAGTCGGTCTCGCGGTCGTACAGCGTGAGCCGCACCGATGCGACCCCGACGTCATCCGCGGCGGTACCGGTGATCACGAACGTGTTCGAGGTGATCTCGTCGTTCCGTCCGGGGAATGTGATGTCGGTGATTGGTGGATCGTCACCGTCGTTGTCGACGTCGAACACGACCGAGGCGATCGAGGCGTCGTTGCCGCCCCCGATCTGGAACGTTCGCGCACGCACTTCGTAGGTGCCGCTCGGCAGGTCGAGCAGGTCGAGACCGTCGGCCGGGAAGCGCCACGTCGAGTTCTGTCCCGGCGTGTCGGGTGCGATGTCGAATGAGTTGAGCTGGTCGGAGAAGGTCACCCGGTCATCCTGGAGGAAGGGACCGTCGGCGCCCTGGCCGTAGCACAGGCCCTCACACAGCCACAGCCGGATGAAGTTGATGCCGTTTTCGGCATAGGCGTTGCCGAGCACCTCGACCTCGGTATCGGTGATCGTGAACCCGGCGAACGGGTCGGTGATGTTGGTCTGCGGCCCCTCAGGGTTGACCTCAGCGTCCCAATCGAAGAAGCCGTGGAAGCCGACGTCGTATCCGCCGAGGATGTTGTTGTCGTGCGAGACCAGCAGGCCGCGCTCGACGGCGGTGAGTGCCAGCACACCGACATCGGCGTTGGAACCGGGGTTCCAGTTCATCGACTTGCCGGTCGCCGGGTCGAGAGCACCGATCTGGTCGCGACGGACGACCTCGTCGCCGAGCGCCGCGGCGCCGATGCCGGCGTCCCAGCCGTAGTTCGTGTACTGATCACCGGGCCACGGTTCGGTCGATCCCGGTGCCTCCTGCCAGCGGAAGTGCCCGCCGATATAGAGGGCGTGCTCGGTGATGGCCACGTCGAAGAGCGAGTCGAAGTGGCGCGAGACCCACAGCGGCTCGACCCCGGCGCCACCGGCGACGGGGAAGGCGATGACCGTGTCGTTGATCGGTGGCCGGTCTCCGCCGGAACCGCTCACGACCGCGAAGTAGCTGCCGTCGGGCGACATGTCGCCGCCGGTGAGGCGGAGCACGCCTCCGACCCGCGGGAGATTCTCTGTGTAGAGGTCGGTCTGCCACGGAAGGAGCGAGTTGGTCTGCGTGTCGACGAGGGCAATCGCCTCACGCAGCTCACCGTCGACCCGTGCTCCGGTGTGAATGACGAGCAGGGTGTTGTTGTCCGGGGTGAGGTGGAGGTCGGCAACCTTGAGGTTGGCACCCGGGCCGAGGCCCTCGGTGATCGGCAGATCGAGCGGACCGGTTGCGCCCGTGACCGGATCCACCTCCGCGAGACGGCCGCGCGGGACGCCGTTCATGGCGTCGAAGAACCCTCCGATGTAGAGCGTCGAGCCGTCGGATGCAACCGCGAGTGCGGTTGTCCTCGCCTGGGCCTCGGCGACGAACGTCGGATCCGTGTCGCCGTTGGTGTCGAGCTTGACGACACGTCGGCGCTCGACACCGTTGACGGTGCCGAAGAGGCCCACAACGAAGAGGTGGTTGCCGTCGGCCGACACGGCCATGGCGCGGACCTCATCGTCGAAGACCGGGTCGAAGCTGGTGTCGACCAAGCCGGTATTGATGTTGTACGCCACCATGTACGGCTGGTTGTGGGGCGTACCGTCGGCGTCTTCGACGGTCAGGAAGTTGCCGGCGAGGATGATGCGGTCACCCCACTGGACCATGTCCTCGACCGTGCCGTCGGTGACCCGCGGGGTGTCGAGTCGGGGAACCTCGGGGACGAGCTCGGTGTGGCCGACCGACCCGGTTGCCTGTGCTGCGGTGATCGGCGCCAACGTGGCGACCGCCACCGCCGCAACGAACGCGAGCGTCATCGCTCGACGAGAAAGCTTCATGCCCCTGTACCCCCTGGATGCCCATCGGATAGGCGTTAGCGCCCCACCCGCCCTTGAGATTTCCTACCTTTTGAACCGCGGCACAGCCGGGTCCCAGCTCGAAACTTACCAGCAGAAGAACACCACGGAAAGCGGTTTTCCCGATACGGTGAGCGGTCTTGGTTGCGCACGGCGTGACTAGTCCGTCACCGGGTGGCGGGCTCCTCGATGGCGGTTGTGGGCGGCGAGAACCAGGGAAGCAGCGCGGCGTATGGCTCCGGGTCGCCCGTCCAGTCGTAGCTGCGGACCTGGTCGATGCTCCGTCGGCCGAGCACGGCTCGGGCGAGCTCGTACGACGTTGCCCGCACCGTCGCCCCCGGCAGTTCGGTGTCTCCGATGTTCCAATCGACGTCCTCGGTGATCACCCGCAGCGAGGTCAGGCCGTCGTCACGCAGCTTCTGCTTCATGGACCACAGAACGTTGAGGGTCACGTGCAGGCCGGGGGCGGTACGTCCCGACTGCAAGCCGATCGCGTTGGTGAGGTCCTGCTCGTGGGTCCAGACGTCGATCACGGGCGCCCGGAGTCGAGGGCTCTCGGCTTCGATGCGGCGTTCGAGCGCAGGGCCCGTCGACATCCACTCCTTGCAGATCTGATCGACCGACCAGTCGGCCCGTTCGGCCACCTGGCGAGCGGTGTGCTCGGCCCTGCCGGGGCGTTCGATCCCTGCCTCGAAGTCCGCGGCGAGGCCGGTGAGGTGGGCGAGGATGTCTTTCACCGACCATGCCGGGCACGCAGGAGTCATCGTGGCGAGGTGGGAGGAGTCCAGCTTCGGCGCGAGTTCGAGCAGCCGCAGGCGGGTGTCGCGGTAGACGAGATGCAGATCCACGTGTGGTCAGGCGGCTGCGTGCACGCCGGCGAGGAAGTCGTCGACCATCGCAACGAACTCGTCGGGACACTCCAGCATCGGAACGTGGCCGATGTCGTGGAACATGCGGAACTGCCAATCCGGGCGTTGTTTTGCGGCCCACCGAGCAGAACCAGGCGCGACGACCCGATCCTTGTCACCGTGGATGAGGAGCGTCGGGCAGCTGACCTTGTGCAGCATCTTGCGGAAGGCGCGCACTCGGGTGAGCGCCGACGCAATCGATCGGGAGGCCTCGATGAAGGAGGGGATCGCCCACTCCATCTCGTCGCGGAGCTTCTGCATCTCGATGCTTGCTTGCCGCCGCGCCTCGGGCACCTTCGCAGGATCGGCGGTGATGAAGGCAAGCGTCTCGTCGACCCGTTCCTGCGCGGACGTGGCCTCGTAGTACCGCTTCATGGCGGACTGGCCGATGCCGGGGAACGTCGGGATGATCAGCCGCTGGATCGTGAATGGGCTCACACCACCGAGATCGACGAGCGGCAACGCCGGGTTGACGAGCACGGCGGCCGCAACTCGATCGGGGTTCCTGGCTGCCTGCAGCATGGTGATGAGGCCGCCCATCGAGCTGCCCACCAACACCACGGGTTCATCCGGCGAGACGGCCTGGGTGAACGCATCGAGGAGCTCCTGGTTGGCATCGACGGTCGACCGGCGACCCGCCGGTGGCGTCAATCCGAAGCCGGCCAGGTCGATCGCGTACACACGGTGCGACCGTGCCAGCTTCGGTGCCACCGTGGTCCAATTGAGGTAGGAACCTCCGATGCCGTGGACGAGGACCATGGGAGGCCCGTCGCCGCCGTGGTCCTTGAAGTGGACGGGACCGTCGAGATCGAGGAATTCACCTGTCGGCATGACCGGAGGATACCGGGTCAGCCGGCGAGCGCGTCCAGCAGCTCGGCAGTGCGTGGCCGATCGAAGTCGGCGCCGAGTTGGAGATAGAAGCGGCGCATGCCGGCGGCCTCCATGTCCGCCAGGATCTCCGCAACCTGCTCGTACGTGCCTCGCGGCGTCTGCCGGTGATCGAAATAGGCCTCGAGCTCGTCGATCGTCATGTCGGCTTCGGATGCCCTTGCCGCCAGCATGTCCTCGTACTCGGCCCTGGTCGACGCGGCGAGTACACCACCGCTGGAGGAGATGAGGAGCTCGTCGGGATCTCGTCCGGCCGCAGCCGCCGCGTCTCGGGCGGTCGCCACCTTGGACCGGAACACGTCGGGTGGGGCCGGATAGGCGTTGTACTCGTCGGCGTACCGGCCGGCGAGGCGTGGCGTCTTGACCCTGCCGGTACCTCCGACGATGAGCGGCACCGGGCCGATCGGACGAGGACTGATACCGAAGGGCTCGAGGGTGAAGAACTCGCCGGTGTGGCCCGTGGGCTCCTCGGCGAGCATCGCCCGGACGTAGGCCAGGGCGTCCTCCAACATGGCGAATCGGGTCGACATGTCGGGGTAGGGCAAGCCGAAGACTTCGTGCTCCTTGTCGAGCCAGCCGGTGCCGATTCCGAGTGCAAAGCGGCCGCCGCTCATCCGGTCGATGGTCACGGCCATCTTGGCGAGCACCGCAGGGTGGCGGAACGTGATTGGGCTGACGATCACCGACAGTCCGATCCGTTCAGTGTCGCGAGCGAGGCCCGCGAGCTGGATGAACCCGTCGGGGGCAGGGACCTCGGCCGCCTGGTCTGGGTTCAGCGACATGAGGTAGTGGTCGGGGAGGGCCACCGATGCCAAGCCCCGCTCTTCCGCCCACCGCGCCGCATCGAGCACGTCGTCGTACACCCCGGACACCTGCAGTGAGAATTGCATCCGAGCAGCCTACGGCTGCTCGGAGTACTGAGTACTGAGTATTGAGACCAGAACCTGCGACCTGGGACTTGGGACTTGGGACCTGCGACTCCTGCCTAGCCTGCAGCGGATGCGCGACCGAAAGCTCTCCATCCCGTCCGATTTCACCTGGGGCGTTGCGACGTCTGCCTACCAGATCGAGGGTGGGCGGTTCGAGGGAGGCAAGGGGGAGTCGATCTGGGATCGGTTCGCCGACGAAGGTCGTATGCCGGAGAGCGGCGATGTGGCGTGTGATCACTACCACCGGTGGCCGGAGGACGTGGCCCTGATGCGGGAACTCGGGGTCGATGCGTATCGGATGTCTCTCGCATGGACTCGGATCTTGCCGGACGGTGTCGGGCCGGTGAACCAAGCCGGCGTGGACTTCTATCGCGCCCTGTTTGAGGCGCTGCTCGACGCCGGGGTCACCCCGTGGGTCACCTTGTATCACTGGGATCTCCCCCAGGCGCTGCAGGATCGCGGAGGTTGGGCGAGTCGGGAGACGGCCGGTGCGTTCTCCCGCTATGCCGAGGTTGCCTCAGATGTCTTCGGTGATCTCGTGACCAACTGGATCACGCACAACGAGCCGTGGGTGGCGGCCGTCGTCGGTCACATCGACGGGGCCTTCGCACCGGGGATCCAGGACTGGGGGATCGGGCTGCGTGCGGCGCACCACATCCTGCTGTCACACGGCCTGGCCGTGGAGGCCATCAGGGCCAACCAACCGGATGCCAAGGTCGGAATCGCGCTCGATTGCCGGGTGAGCCAAGCCGCATCCGATGCTCCCGAGGACGTTGCGGCGGCGCGTCACTTCGACGGCTTTCGCAACCGGTGGTTCTTCGATCCGGTCTTCGGCAAGGGATACCCCGCCGACATGATCGATGCCTACCACCGGCGGGGTCGACTCGAAGAACCGCGTCTTCCCTTCGTTGTCGAGGGCGACCTCGAGACGATTGCAACGCCGATGGACTTCCTCGGGCTCAACTACTACGCCGCACTGTCGATCGGTGCCGGCAACGAGGAGTCCGGGGACACGGGCGTGCCTGAGAGCAGCAGCCCGCCGCCGGGCTACACCGATATGGGCTGGCCGGTCACACCTCAGGGGCTCACCGAATACGTGAGACACCTCGATGAGACATACGGACCGGCGTCCATCGTCATCACGGAGAACGGGGCCGCGTACTCAGATGCACCGGATGACGAGGGACGGGTGGGCGACGCCCGTCGCATCGACTACCTCGACGCCCATGTTGCGGCGGTAGCGGCGGCGCGTGACGGTGGAGTGCCGGTCGACGGCTACTTCGCTTGGAGCCTGCTCGACAACCTCGAATGGACGTCCGGCTACGGCCTTCGTTTCGGTCTCGTTTGGGTCGATCACGCAACGGGCGAGCGGATCCCCAAGGACAGCTACTTCTGGTACCGCGACGTGATCGAGGCGTCACGGGGGTAGGGACTCAGTCGTCAGTCGTCAGTCGTCAGTCGTGGCTGGGGGCCGGTGGCTGGTGGCTTGGCTTCATCGGTCGTACGGCACCGGCTGCCGCGTTCGAGAGCCGGTCGGCCGCTAGACCTCGGCAACCGCCATCGTTTCGCCGGCGACGACGAAGAGACCGGTGCACGTCGCTCGTATCTGACCGTCACTCGAGAGCTCCGCTTCGACCGATGCCTTACGATCGGTTGCTTCGGTGACCCGGGCACGGATCTGCAGCGGCTGATCGCTCGGGGTCGGGCTGAGGTAGTTCACCCCGATGTGCGCCGTCACTGTGAGAGGGAGCACCGGGGCGTCATCGCTCGCCCCGGCGATCTCCCAAGCTGCCGCCCACGCCATGTGGCAGTCGAACAGCGTGGCGATGACCCCGCCGTTGATGAACCCGTGCACCGCCTCGTGACGCTCCGCAGGCATCCACTCCAGAACCACCTCATCACCCTGCGGCACACTCTCGAGCTGCAATCCGTCAGGGTTCAACGGCCCGCAACCGAAGCAGCGGTTCTCGGGGGCATAGCGAGCCTGGAGTGACGTTGTCACGATCTCGGTGCCGCCCTACCGGGCGACAACCTCACGCGCGTCCCAACACCAGCGCCAGCAGCGCCATCCGGACGTACATGCCGTACTCCATCTGACGGAAGTACGCCGCACGCGGATCGTTGTCGACCTCCGTGGCGATCTCGCCGACCCGTGGCAGCGGGTGCATCACGATCATGCTCTCCTTCGCCATCGTGAGGGTCTCGGGCGTGATGACGTACGAGTCCTTGACCATGTCGTACTCATTCGGATTCTCGAAGCGCTCCTTCTGAATCCGAGTCACGTACAGGACGTCGGTATCGGCGAGGACGTCATCCAGGTCGGTGGTCTCGTACTGGTCGATGCCGGCGGCGTCGACTTCCTTCACCAGGAGTTCGGGCATCTGGAGGATGTCCGGTGAGACGTAGTTGATCTTCACGTCGTACAACGTCAGCAGCTTGGCGAGCGAGTGAACCGTCCGGCCGTATTTGAGATCTCCGAGCATGGTGATCGTCAGGCCATCGATGGCACCCATCTCCTCACGGATCGTGTAGGCATCGAGCAACGCCTGGGTCGGATGCTCGCCCGGGCCGTCCCCGGCGTTGATGACCGGCTTGCTGGCGGCCGCTGCCGCGAGTGCGGCGGAACCCTTCTCCGGATGGCGCAGCACGATGGCGTCGGTGTACGACTCCATGGTCTTCACCGTGTCCTGGAGCGTTTCACCCTTCGATACGGACGAGTAGGTCACGTTGTTGATCTGCACGACGCTGCCACCGAGACGCTCGATGGCCGCCACGAACGACGAGGAGGTGCGGGTCGAGGGCTCGTAGAAGAGGTTCGTCAGGACCTTGCCCTTGAGCAGGTCGAAGGTCCCGATCCGCTCCACCATGCCGTACATCTCATGAGCCACTTCGAAGATCGTCTCGAGATCCTCACGATCGAACTGGGACACCGAGAGGATGTCCTGTCCGAAGAACCGGGGATCCCGTTTCTCGCCGAAGGGAAGGTGTTCCGTCAACCGCCGCGTCGTCATCCGATGTACTCCTTCTCAATCACCGGGTTCGGGAACACCCTGCGCTGTGTTCCCTCCAGGTGCTGTCAATCCGGGCAGAAAAAAAGCCGCCCCCCAGGACGGCAACGCTCGGGGTAACGGCACCTGTATACATCGGAAGGGGACTGTAGCGCGTTCCTCCAGCGCGCGGTGGTCGCGAAAACAAAGTCTCAGCACTCAGTACTCAGTACTCCAGAGTCAGTCTGCGACTGACTCCGGACGAATCCCCGCCATCATCAGGCCGAGTTGCTCCCGGGTGGCGTCGGCCGGATCGACGACCCCCATGATCTGACCCTCGTAGATGACGGCGATGCGGTCCGACAGGGCAAACACCTCGTCGAGGTCCTCGGAGATGACGAGGATGGCAGTGCCTTCCTCGCGCTGCTCGACCAGACGTTTGTGGATGTACTCGGCGGCGCCGATGTCGACACCGCGGGTCGGCTGTGATGCGATCAGTACCTGGGGCGTGCCAGAGAGCTCTCGCGCCAGGATGAGCTTCTGGATGTTGCCGCCCGACAAGCTCTTCACCGGGGTTTCGAGGGTTGGCGTCTTGACCGCAAACTCCTCGACCAGTGCTTGGCAATGCTCCCGGATCGCGCCGAAGTCGTAGAGGCCCCGGCTCAGGAACTGGTCATCGGCGTGGTCGATCAGCAGCAGGTTCTCCGAGACGGTGAAGGCCCCGATACTCCCGTTCTTCATGCGCCCTTCCGGCACATACGCCAACCCGGCGTGACGCATCTCAATCGGTGGCTTGTTCGTCGTGTCGACGCCGGCAATCGTGATCGAGCCTCGGTTCGACTGGCGCAGTCCGCCGATCGTTTCCGCGAGTTCGCGTTGCCCGTTTCCGGAGACTCCGGCGATGCCGAGGATCTCACCGGCGTGCACGTCGAGGTCGAGGCCATCGACCATGACGTTGCCCCGGTCCCCGATGACCTCGAGGTCCCGGATCTGGAGGGCTGCCCCGCCGGTCTCGACTTCCGGTTTGTCCGGTGCCAGCTTGACTTCGCGGCCAACCATCATCTCGGCCAACGAATGGCGGGTGGCGCCCTCCGTGGTGGTGTTCCCGGTGACGCGACCCTGGCGCAGCACCGTGATGCGGTTGCTCAGCGCCAGTACCTCGTGGAGCTTGTGGGAGATGAAGATGAGCCCGCGGCCGTCCGCCGTCAGCTGACGGAGGGTGTCGAAGAGCTGATCGACCTCCTGCGGTGTGAGCACGGCGGTCGGCTCGTCGAGGATGAGCAATCTCGCCTCTCGATACAGCGCCTTGATGATCTCGACGCGCTGTTTCTGTCCGACGGCCAACTGCCAGACCTCAGCAGCCGGATCGATCTCGAGCCCGTACTGTTCGCCGAGCTCGACGATGTGCTCGGACACCACGTCGAGGTCGGTCAGGAAGCCACGGCTCGACGGCAGCCCGAGGGCAACGTTCTCTGCGACCGTCAACGTATCGACGAGCATGAAGTGCTGATGAATCATCCCGATGTTGTGCTCGATCGCAACCGTCGGGCTCGGGATGTCAACGGACTCGCCGTTGAGGAGGATCTCGCCCTCATCGGCCTGGTACATGCCGTAGAGGATCTTCATCAACGTGCTCTTGCCGGCGCCGTTCTCGCCGAGCAGCGTGTGCACCTCGCCGGCGAACACGTCGAAGTCGACGTTGTCGTTGGCGAGCACGCCGGGGAATCGTTTCGTGATTCCCCTCATCTCGAGCATCGGGGTTTCGGCCACGTCTCTCCTCAGGTGGTCGGCGTTCCCGGGGGGAGGGGGTACCCCCCGGGAACGCTGCTTTCGTTGCTTGCTGATCAGCCGCCGGTCGAGATCGAACCGTCGATGATGCCGGCGATGGTGTCCTCAGCGAGCTGCCTCACGTCGGCGGGCAGGTCGTAGGCATCGTTGAACTCGATGACCTCACCACCGTTCTCGAGGTCGACGACATAGATTTCGCCGCCGAGCACGCCGTTGTCGATGTTGTCCAGGATGTCACGCAGGATGACTTCCCACTTGTAGACCTGGCTCGCCACGACGATGTCGCCGAGGCTCGACTGGTTCGCCTGGGTGCCGAACCACAGCACACCCTCGTCGTTGGCGACGCTGACGGCACCGACCACCATCTGCGCGGTGCCGCTCATTGCGTCCGCTCCGGCGGCAACGTGGGCTTGTGCCGCTTCTGAGGCGAGGGCGACATCACTGAACGAGTCGGTGTACACAACCCGTACGGTGGCGCCTGAGTTGTTGGCCTCAGCACCAGCGACAAAGCCGTCGACGTAGAGCTTGGCATCGCCGACCTCGATCGGCCCAACCACTCCGATGATGTTCGACTCGGTGAGTGCAGCAGCCATGACGCCCAGCACGTACCCACCTTCGTCCGAGGCGGCCTCGTAGGCAAAGACGTTGTCGAGGCCCTTCGTGTCGGCCGCAGTGCCCCACGCGAACGAAACGTCGGGGAAGTCCGGTGCGATCTCCTCGAGCGAGCCGCCGTATTGCGACCCGTGTGCGATCACGAGGTCAAAGCCCTGCGATGCGTAGTCGCGAAGAGCGGCCGCTGCGTCGTCGATGTTGAACATGTTCTCAGTGACGTCGATGTTCTCTTCCGGGATGCCACGTTCGGCGGCAATGACGTTGACCGCGTCGACGATCGACTGGGTGAAGGCCAGGTCGGTCTCCGAAGATGGTGAAACAACGGCGATCCTCAGGGCTTCGGCCGCCGCGGCGGTCGTCTCGGTACCTCCGCTTGCTGCCGTCGTCGCCGGGGCGTCCGGCGATGTTGTCGTCGACGAGTCGTCGTCGCCGCACGCCGCGGCGATGAGCGCCACGGCGAATACCAGGGCTACCCAACTCCACTTCTTGCTTCTCATTGTTGCTTTCTCCTCAGTTGTCGGGCGCGGCGTTGGCCGCGTCGTCCTTCAGGTTCCTCGGGTGAACGGCTTGGTGAGCGCCGTCGGTTGCCGGAAGCGTCGGGCAACGATCACGAGCGCGAGGATCGTGATGATGGCCGGAGCCATGGCCGCGAAATTCGATAGGTCCGGGGGGATGACTTCGAGCGTCTTGAGCTGGAGCACGAGGGCGTTGACGAAGCCATAGAGCAGCGAACCGAGCATCACCCCGATGGGTCGCCAGGCCCCGAAGTAGACCAATGCGATCGCAATGAAACCTTGGGCGTTCGTGAGGTTCTGCTGGAAGATGCCGAGATCGATCGCCAAGGTCGCCCCGGCGACTCCGGCCAGCGTGCCGCCGATCGTCACCGTTGCCCAGCGGACTCCGGCGACGCTGACGCCGAGGCTGTCGGCGGCCTCGGGGTTCTCACCAACCGAGCGGATTCGCATGCCGAAGGTCGTGCGGTTGATGACAAACGTGCTGAGCGGGACGAGCGCAAACGCCAGGTACACGATGACGCTGTGCTGGAAGAACATCCCGCCGAGCCACGGGATGTCGCTGAGCCCCGGGATGTCGAGCTTCGGGAACTTCGAGATCGGTGTGGGTGTCCCGACGAGCTTCAGGAACAAGAGATCGCTCATGCCGAGCCCGAACAGGTAGACCCCGATTCCGGAGATGCCCTGCTCCGCGAGCAGCGTGACAGAGATGAGCGCCGACAAGAGGCCGAAGAGAACCCCGATCCCGATTCCGGCGATCAGTCCGTACCAAACGTTGCCCGTCTTCAGGACGGTGTAGTAGCCGCCAAACGCTCCGAGGAGCATGATGCCGTCGACACCCAGGTTCAGCACGCCGCTGCGTTGGCCGAAGGTTTCGCCGAGCGAGGCGAGCAGGAGGGGAACCGCCAGACGCACGCCGGATGCGAAGGTCGCGATGAGGATCGCTTCGGTGAAGAAGTCGCTCACGGTGTTGCCTCGTCCTTCGGTGGCGGGCTACCCGGCGGTGGGGGGATCGGGGGCGGCACACCGCCGCCGGCGGCCTCACCGGCACCGTCGTCGTTGGATTCGGCCTGGGATGCCAGCTGGGCCGCGGTCTCGGCCTGGGACGCTCGTTCACGTAGCAGGCGCCGGTACCGGTCGGTAGCGACGACGAACACCACCACGATCCCGTTCAATGCGAGGACCAGCGGAGTAGGCACCTGGACGGCTCGCTGTAAAGCGTTGCCGCCGACGAGGAGGCCCCCGAACAGGAATGACGCCGGGATGGTCCACAGCGGATGCAGCCCTCCGAACAGTGCGGCGACGATCCCGTTGAAGCCGGCACTCCCGGTGAAGCCGGCGGTCGAGCCGTCCGTGACCATACGATGGCTCTCTGAGCCGAACACCAGGACCGCACCAGCGAGCCCACCCATGGCCCCGGCCAGGGTCATCGCCAGAACAATGGTGCGCTTCACCGGAATCCCGGCGTATTGCGCTGCGTCGGTGCTCTGACCAACGGCGCGGACCCGGTATCCGATCGGTGTCCGCCACAGCAGGATGTAGGCAGCAACGGCGACGGCCACGGCGATGAAGGGGCCGATGTGGAGTCGGCCGCTGCCGAACAGCAGCGGGAGGTCGGCGCCTTCTTGCAGCCGCTCTGTCTGCGGGATGCGCGTGCCACGTTCGATCTCGCCGGGATCGATCAATGGGCCGCGCAGCAGGTAGTTCATGAGCTGCACGGCGACCACGTTGAGCATGATCGTGCTGAGAATCTCGTTGACGCCGTAGTACGCCTTCAACGCTCCGGGGATCGCTCCCCAGATCGCCCCTCCGACCATGCCGGCTATCAGCACCGCCGGCAGCATGATGACGGCGGGCCAGTCGGGGAGCACCAACGCAACCGTGGTCCCGAGGAGACCGCCGGCGACCATCTGGCCCTCACCGCCGATGTTGATGACGTTGGCGCGGAAGGCAATCGTGATACCGACACCGACGAAGAGCAATGGCGTGGCCTTGAGGGCCGTCGAGGTGAGGGCGTCGGCGCTGCCGAACGCCCCCTTGATCATTTCGCGAAAGCCTTCGATGGGGCTGGCGTCGAGCAACAGCAGCATGATCGCGCCGATCAGCAGGGCAACGACGACGGCGGCAACGGGAACGAGATAGGCGACGTAGCGGGATCGAGAACGCAGGCTGGAGTTCGCGGTCGTCACTTCCGCCTGTCTCCCACTCGCACCGTCACTCCGCTCCCAAAGAGTCCGGACAGCATACGGGGCTGCCCTTACCGCCGCACAACTTACAAAATGTCAAGACGCCTCTGCCAACTGTCGGGGATTCTCGGCCCAACGGTTAGGGCCGTTCGGCCTCAGTGTTCGCTCCCGCGCACGTGGGTGAGGTAGTTGTAGATCGTGATGCGGCTGACGCCCATCCGGTCGGCGATGTCGTCGATCGACTTGCGCAGCAGGAAGGCGCCTTGCTCGTCGAGCATACGAATCGCATCCTGCTTCTGCGTCCGGCCGAGATCGACGAGGGAAGCCCCGAGCTCTGTCTCGATGTGTCCGACCATCCGGTCGAGTGCGTCCGTGAGCGATCCCAGCCGCACTCCGCCGATGAGGTCGCCGTCCCACTCGATGGGGATGTCACCGGTCTCCATGGCGTCGGGCTCGATGACTTCGCCGCCGACGATCGCCATCAACGGCTCGATCGCAGCGAACACGGGGTGGTTCGATGCCGCAGCCATCACGAGATGAAGTCGATCTGCAACGTGACCCGTTCGGCGCCGGCCCAGCGTGCTGCAGCGATCATGGCGGAGGTGGCCTCGGTCACGGCGGCCGCTTCGCCTTCGATCACCGTTCCGAACGGCCCGATGTCCGGCTCGAAGCCGGCGGCGCGCACGGCATCGACCGCCGCCATGACATGGGGTCCAGGATGCCCGTCGACAAACGGTTCGACGGTGAACTCCGCCCGTGCCTGCATTCACCCTCCCAAGAGCCGCCTGCGCCCGATGGTAGAGCGCGGGCTCCATGCGCACGCAGGGGCTTTGGTCATTCAGTAGCCAGTAGCCAGTAGCCGGTTGGAGTTGACCCGGTTTGGTGGACAGTTCGAGACTGAAGGCCTGTGTGGTCTTCGGGGAGGAGCTGTTTGTGCCGAAACCGAAGCCGCCGTATCCGGCGGAGTATCGACAGCGGATCTTGGATTTGGCCCGGCAGGGTCGTAGCGCGTGGTCGCTTGCTCAGGAGTTTGAGCCGACCGCGGCGACGATCCGGTCGTGGATCATTCAGGCTGGGATCGACGATGGTGAACTCGAGGGCACCACGACGGATGAGAAAGCCGAGTTGGCGCGGTTGCGTCGTGAGGTCGCGGTGTTGCGTGAGGAGAAGGAGATCCTGGCAAAAGCCGCGGCCTGGTTCGCCGAGGAGACCGGTCGGACGCCGCGAGGGCGTTCGAGTTCGTGAAGGCGCACCAGGCCGAACATGCAGTCCATCGGATGTGTGAGCTGTTAGGAGTCTCCACCAGCGGCTACTACGCCTGGCTGGGTCGACCAGCATCGGTCCGTGACCTCGAGGATCGGGAGTTGACGGAAACCATCCGGGAGATCTGGGAGGAGTCTGACCAGACGTATGGGGCACCGAGGGTCCATGCCGAACTCGTCGACGACTACGGGATTCAGGTGGGTCGCAAGCGAGTGGCCCGGCTCATGGCGGCTGCGGGTATCCAGGGGGTGTCCCGGCGTCGATGGGTGCGTACCACGGTGCGCGATGACACGACCCGGCCGGCGCCGGACCTGGTGCAACGCCAGTTCACGGCAACGGCACCGAATCAGGTGTGGGTAGCGGACATCACGTGCATTGCGACGGGGGAGGGCTGGCTGTATCTGGCTGCGGTGCAGGACATGTGGTCACGCCGCATCGTTGGGTGGGCTCTGGCCGATCACATGCGCACCGAACTCGTGCAAACTGCGCTCCATCGGGCAATTGCGGCCCGTCGACCCGACCGGGTGATCCACCACTCCGATCAAGGCTCCCAGTACACATCGGTGGCGTTCGGGCTGGCCGCCCACAACGCCGGGGTTGTTCCCTCGATGGGATCAGTCGGGGACTGCTACGACAACGCCATGGCCGAATCGTTCTTCGCCACCCTCAAAACCGAACGTGTCCACCGACGCAGCTACCGCACCCGGGACGAAGCCATCAACGACGTGTTCACCTGGATCGAGGGCCGCTACAACACCCGAAGAAGACACTCGGCCCTCGGATACCTCTCACCCGCTACCTTCGAAAGGAGACACTGGCCCACGAAACCGTAAGCCACCAAGTGTCCACCAAACCGGGGCAGGCCCAACTGACGACTGACGACTGACGACTGACGACTGACGACTGACGACTGACGACCGACGCCTGACGCCTGACGACCGACGACTGACAACGCAGTCCCCGGTACCCTTCGGGCCTCACCATTGAAAGGGTCACCTGCATGATCGTCGTGAACACTGAAGCGGTGCCCGGCTACACCATCACCGAGATCAAGGGACTGGTGCAGGGCAACACGATCAGGGCCAAGAACATCGGACGTGACATCGGTGCCGGCTTGAAGAACCTCGTCGGCGGCGAGTTGCGGGGCTACACGGATCTCCTCACTGAGTCCCGCCGCGAAGCGCTGCAGCGGATGCTGTCGCAAGCTGATGAGCTCGGGGCGAATGCCGTCGTCAACGTCCGATTCACCACATCCTCGGTCGCAGCCGGCGCCGCAGAGCTCTACGCCTACGGCACGGCAGTCGTCGTCGTGAAGGATGGGGCCGTCGAGTGACGAGCCTGCTCATCGCCGTCGGGGTCACGGTTGCGTTCCTGCTCGCAGGGTTCGCCATCGGACGGATCCGAGAGCGGTCGCACCTGGCTGAGCTCGACCGCGAAGAAGCGCGCCTCTCGTCGATCCTGCTGACGGATCTGCGGACGCCGCCTCCGGGTATGGCCGTCGAGGAAGCACATCTCGTGATGGGCGAAGCCGTCATCGCCACCGACTACTGGAAGACCTTTGCCGCCGGGATCCGGAACCTGTTCGGTGGCGAGGTGCAGTCGCTCGGCACGCTCATGTGGCGAGCTCGGCGTCAGGCGCGGGCACGCATGGTTGCCCAGGCTGCGCAGTTGCGTGCGTCCGTCGTGATCAACGTGCGAATGGAAACGGCTGAGATCGGCGGTGGCCGGGCGCCGATCACCGAGGTCTACGCCTACGGGACGGCCCTCGTCCCGAAGCAGTGAGCCCCTCGCCGTCCTCCGATCCGTCGATCTGGGAGGAGCCGTCGATGCAATCGCCGGTTCCGGCGGCCAGCATCGACCACGCGGCCGACGAACCCGTGCTCGCCACCGCCGCGGCCGGTCTGCAGTCGTACGCCGATGACTATCACCGCCGGCGAGACGCAACGCCACCATGGCGTCGCTGGTTCGTCGTCGTTCTCGCCATCCTGGTCGCCGGACCGCTCGGCGTCGTCGGCGCTTTCCTCGGCGCATTTGCGTCCGTCGGTTCGCTTCCCGTCGTCGTCTTCGCCGTGGTCCTGATTGGTCCCGCCGTCGAGGAGTTCGTCAAAGCAGCGAGTGGTTTCTGGCTCGCCGAGCAGCGGCCCTGGCTCGTGCCTTCCGGATGGGTTCTCGTTGTCATCGTTGTTGCGGGCGGGCTCGGGTTCGCTGCGATCGAGAACTGGATCTACCTCAACATCTACATCGAAGACCCGTCGGATGCGATCATCCGGTGGCGATGGATCTTCGGTCCGTTGATCCACGGATCGGCCTCGCTGCTCGCCGGCCTGGGTGTCCGCAAGGTCTGGCAGATGGCTCACGACACCGGCACGAGACCGAACGCACATCTCGCCTTCTGGTGGTTCGTCGCCGCCGTGGCGCTCCACGGCACCTACAACGCCGGTGCCGTCATCCTCGAAGCCCTCGAAGTGTTCTGACGGCGGCTGCGCCGCCGAGTACTGAGTAGCCGGTAGCCGGAGCGAGCGAAGCGAGCGTACTGGCGACTGGCGACTGCGGCGCCAAAGGCGCCGCTACTTGATCACCATCAACACGGCGCCGACGGCGACGGTGTCGCCGGGCTGGACACGCAAGTCCACGATCTCGCCGTCTGCCGGTGCCTTGATCTCGTTCTCCATCTTCATCGCTTCGAGCACGATGATCGGCTCGCCTGCCTCGACGGGGCTCCCGGCCGGTTTGTGCACCTTGACGATCGTTCCCTGCATCGGGGCGGTGACCACTCCGGCTCCATCGGCGGCAGCTCCAGAGCGTTCGAGCTTTGGCGGACGACGCCGTGGTGATGGCCGGGCGCCTCCGGCGACCGGGGCAGACATGACCGGTGCCCAGAACTTGACGGTGTACCGACGACCACCGACCTCGACGGTCATGGAGCGCTCCTCGTTCTCCTCTTCCTCGGGGAGGGCAGGAGCGGTGTGCGATTCGAGATGGGTGAAGTCCATCTGCTCCTCGACGTAGCGGGTGTAGTAGTCCCCGTCCACGAACGCGTCGGTGGCCATGATCTCGAGATGCGCCGGGATCGTCGTCTCAACACCCCGGATGACGAAGGCCGAAAGACAGCGGCGGCCTCGAGCCATGGCCTCGTCCCGATCACGGCCCCAGACCACCAGCTTGGCGATCATGTTGTCGTAGTACTGGCTGATACTCGACCCGGAGCGAACGCCGCTGTCGACACGAACGCCGAGACCCGCCGGTTCGCGGTACTCAACGAGATCTCCCGGGTTCGGGAGGAAGTTGTTGCTGGCGTCCTCGGCGTTGATCCGGAACTCGATGGCGTGGCCGTTTGCGGGCGTCGGGCCAAACGAGAGTTTCTCTCCGGCGGCAATACGAAGCTGCTCTTTGACGAGGTCGATGCCGGTGACCATCTCGGTGATGGTGTGCTCGACCTGGATCCGGGTGTTCATCTCGAGGAAGTAGAACGACGTCCCGTCGTCGTCGAGCAGGAACTCGACGGTGCCGGCGTTCACGTAGTCCGCCGCATGGGCCACTGCGATGGCGGCCTCTCCGATCTTGGCGCGAGTTGCATCGTCCAAGCCTGGCGCCGGCGTCTCCTCGATGAGCTTCTGATGCCGACGCTGGATGGAACAGTCCCGCTCGCCGAGAAACACACCGTTGCCGTGGCCGTCGAGGATGACCTGCGCTTCGATGTGGCGGGGTCGGTCGAGGTACCGCTCGATGTAGACCTCGGGGTTCCCGAACCAGGCCTGCGCCTCACGACCGGCGCTCTCGAACGCCGGCTCGAGTTCGTCCTCGGCGCGGACCACCTTGAGCCCGCGGCCTCCACCGCCGGCGGCCGCCTTGATCGCCAGCGGGAATCCGTTGGCCGAGGCGAAGGCAGCGACCTCGTCGAGGCTCGTCACTGGATCGAGCGTTCCGGGCACCATTGGGACGCCCGCCGCCTCTGCGGCACGCCGGGCGGAGATCTTGTCGCCCATGAGCGCAATGGCCTCGGGGCTGGGCCCAACCCAGATCCGTCCAGCGTCCATCACTGCACGGGCGAAATCGGCGTTCTCCGCAAGGAACCCGTAACCGGGGTGTACGGCGTCGGCGCCGGATTCCTGCACCACCTCGATGATGCGTTCGATGTCGAGGTACGACTCTGCGGCCGGGGGTGGGCCGATGTTCCAGGCCTCGTCGGCGAGTTCGACGTGGACGGCGTCACGATCGAGTTCGCTGTATACCGCGATGGTGCGCAGTCCGAGCTCGGCGGCGGCGCGAATCACACGGACGGCAATCTCGCCGCGATTGGCGATCAGTACGGACTTCACGGAGCTGATCATAGGAATGTCATCCGGCAGGTCTGGAGATGTCTGGGGTCCGACGGCCGTTCACAGCGGGATGTTGCCGTGTTTCTTGGGCGGCATGCCTTCACGCTTCGTGCGGAGCATCTCGAGTGTCCGAATGAGTCGACCTCGGGTCTCACGCGGCTCGATGACCTCGTCCACGAGCCCGTGTTCGGCGGCGAGGTACGGGTTGTTGAAACGTTCCTCGTATTCCGCAATCAGTTCGGTGCGCCGAATGTCGGGATCGTCGGCAGCGGCGATGTCCCGTCGGTGAATGACGTTGACGGCACCCTGTGCCCCCATCACGGCGATCTGGGCCGTGGGCCAGGCGAAGACCATGTCGGCACGCAGTGCCCGGGAGTTCATCACCACGTATGCCCCGCCGTAGGCCTTGCGGGTGATGACGGTGAGCTTGGGAACCGTCGCCTCGGCGTAGGCGTACAGGAGCTTGGCGCCGTGCCGGATGATCCCGTTGTGCTCTTGATCGACGCCGGGGAGGAACCCGGGCACGTCGACGAAGGACACGAGCGGGATGTTGAACGCATCACAGAAGCGAATGAAGCGCGCCGCTTTGACCGAGGCATTGATGTTCAAGGTGCCGGCGAGGACGGCCGGTTGGTTGCCGACAATGCCGACGGTGTAACCGTCGAGCCGTGCGAAACCGACGACGATGTTGCCGGCGTAGTGCTCGTGGACCTGATAGAACTCGCCGTCGTCGACCACCATTTCGATGATCTCCACGATGTCGTAGGGCTGGTTGGCCGAATCCGGGATGATCGTGGTCAACCCCTCGTCTGCACGGTCCGTGCGATCGGTGGGTGTGAAGTACGGCGGCATCTCCATGTTGTTCCCCGGGAGGAACGACAACAGGTAACGAACCTCCTCGAGGGCGGCTCGACCCGTGGGTGCAACGAAGTGGGTCACGCCCGACATCGAACCGTGGGCATGAACACCGCCCAGTTCCTCGAACGTGACCTCCTCGCCGGTCACGGCCTTGATGACGTCCGGTCCGGTGATGAAGAGGTGAGCGGTGTCGGACACCTGATACACGAAGTCGGTGATCGCGGGGGAGTAGACGGCGCCACCTGCACAAGGACCCATGATGATCGAGATCTGGGGGATGACACCCGAGGCTCTGACGTTGCGCTCGAAGATGCGACCGTACCCGTCGAGTGCCACCACACCCTCTTGGATACGAGCGCCACCGGAGTCCTTGATCCCGATGAGGGGAGCGCCCGTGTCCATGGCGAGATCCATCACCTTGCAGATCTTGTCGGCGACGACTCCACCGAGACTGCCGCCGAAGTGGGTGAAGTCCTCGGCGAACAGGAAGACCGTCCGTCCTTCGATCGTGCCCCACCCGGTGACCACAGCGTCGCCGTACGGCCGCTTGTTCTCGATTCCGAACCCACGGGCCTGGTGGCGAGCGAGCGCATCGACCTCCTGGAACGAGCCCTTGTCGACGAGGAGCTCGAGCCGCTCCCGGGCCGTCAGCTTGCCAAGGTCGTGCTGCCGATCAACGGCCCGCTGACTGTCTGGCTGGAGCGCCTCTTCGCGCAACTGCCGTAGCCGCTCGATCTGTGCGTCGGTGCTCACGCCTCTCCCCGTTAGTCTCTCTGCGCCGGCCCGTGGAGCGTCGTCCCACTCCGGCGAACCACACGATTGTCAGACTCGCCGAACCTCAGAATGGCTACACATTACGTGATACATCGACTGGACGAGGTTGGGTCCACGCAGGATGAGGCTCGGGCTCGATTCCGCGGGATCGAACCTGTCGTGGTGCTGGCCGCTCGGCAGCTCCAGGGACGTGGCCGTACGGGCAACGAGTGGGTCCACGCGCCCCGGGCAACGGCCGCATCGGTTGCGCTGCATGTCGATTGGCCCGACGAGACTCTCGGCCTGATCCCGTTGGTCGCCGGCATGGCGGCACGCCGGGCGGTCGCCGCTGCTGTCGACGTCGATCTGGGTCTGAAGTGGCCGAACGACCTCGTGCTCCACGGATCCAAAGTGGGAGGTGTCCTGGTCGAGGCGGCCAACGAGATCGTGGTTGCCGGGTGTGGGATCAATGTGTGGTGGCCGGAGGCGCCCGAGGGCATGGCGGCCGTGAGCAATGACGACTACGGCCAGGACGCGACTTTCGAGTTGGCCGAATCCTGGGCGGCCGCGTTTGTCGACGCCGTGCATGCCGGCCCGGGCAGCTGGGACCGCGGAGCGTACGTTCAGGCATGCGCGACATTGGGCGCCGATGTCGAGTGGAGCCCGGATGGGCGCGGTCGGGCCGTGGACATCGCCCCCGACGGCGGCTTGGTCGTGGAGACCCCCGGTGGGGTGGTGATCCTGCGGTCCGGTGAGGTGCGGATGGTTCGCCCGACTACGCTCGGCCCGGCAACGTTGGACCCGATGGACGGCAACGAGCGAGG
>JASJAX010000146.1 GCA_030066755.1 Acidimicrobiia bacterium | reverse complement strand
GTGGCGTGGTTCTCGACGATGACGTTGTTGCGGATCAACGCATCGGTGACTCCGTCGAGGTTGATGCCAGCGCAGCCCTCGGCGCCGTTCCCTTCGATCCAATTCGCTTCGATGACGCCGTCCGAGATGATGCCGTCGCCACCCTGGGACAAGTCGCCGTTCATGTGCAGGCCGCACCGCTGGTTGTGGTGGAGGTGGTTGTCCTTGACCGTGAAGCCGTCGCCGCTGTTCGACAGATAGATCCCGTGCTCACCGTTGTGGTGGCTGTTGTTCGACGTCACGGTCACGTTGTCGGCGAATCCGAAGAAGATGCCGGTCTTGGCGGTGTTCACGCCGTTGTGGTGGACCCGGTTCTTGCGAATCTTGATGTGATGGGCGGGTTCGCTCGACGAGCCGCGCACGTCGATGCCCCAGTTTGGAGCATCACGGACTTCGAGTCCCTCGATCGTCCAGTAAGCGATCGGTCCGGCGTCCCAACGTTCCAACTCGACGTTCGAGTTGTGCACGTTGTTCGGACCGGGTCGATCGATCACCACACTCTTTGGTTCAGCCGCGGTGAGGGTGATCCAAGCTCCGGGGGCTCCCGGGTTTTCGATACGCATCCCGGCGTAGGTGCCCGGGTGCACGACGATCGTGTCACCCGGCGCCACGTTGTCGACGGCGTGTTGGAGTGTCCTCCACGGCTTCGCTTCCGTCCCTGCGGCGGCGTTCGACCCGGTCGGGTCGACGTGATAGGTGTTGGCCGCAGCGGAAGCCGGGAGGGCGGTGACCAAGGCTGCGCCCACGAGGGCGAGGACGATGGCGAGGCGTGGTGATCGCATACGGGATCATCGGCGAGGGGTTCCGGATTCTCAAGGCGCGGCCGGTTGGGTCGTTCGGCCCCGGTTTGGTTCGGCAGCGGAGGGTGTCGCGGTGTAACGTTGAGTGGTGAGGTCGATCCGGTCCCGTACCGGAGTCGTCACGTGGGATTCACTCCTCCATCGGCCCGCGGTCATCCGGGTCGGGTAGGCCTCAATCGGGCGGTCCTGGCCGCCTCGTTGGGCGATATAGGGGAATTGGAAGGAATGGTGAAGCCCATGCTCCGCACTGCGCGCTGGCGCGTCCTGATGGCGTTGTCGTTGATGGTCCCGGTACTGACTGTCTTGCCTGGTACCGCAGCGATTGCTGCACCTGAGGACATCGTCATCTCGGAAGTGATGTTCAATCCCGTGTCTGCAGAAGATGACTGGGAGTGGATCGAGATCTACAACACCGGCGCGTCGGACGTCGACCTGACCGGCTGGGTTGTGGATGACATCAACAGCACCGCCCACGCGAGTGCGAACATCGCTGCAGGGACTGTGCCGGCCGGTGGCTCCGCCATTCTGTTCAACTCGGAAGACGTTGCGGTAGCCGACTTCGAGGCCGCCTGGGGAACCGGGATGAACCTCGTCGAAGTGACCAGCTGGGGCGCGATGGCCCTCAACAACGGTGGCGACACTATCGGCCTGTGGACGGACTTCGCCTCGTACACGGGCGATCAGGCAACCCATGCGAGTGCCGTGTTGTCGGTCGCCTATGACGGCACCATCGACGACAACAACGCATCCACCTACCTGAGCGACCTCGCCGACGACACGTCCTGGACGCTGAGCACCGACGGTGGTGCGACTCCGGTCGGCACTGGCTACGCCAGCGCAAATGCCGGCGGGAACGATGGTGGTGAGATCGGCTCTCCCGGTGGGACCCTCGGTAGCGGTGAGCCTCCGCTCAACGACCACTTGCTGCTGACGGAGGTCGTGATCACGCCCACGGCTGCCGAGTTCGTGGAGATCCACAACCCGACGGACGCGCCAATCGACCTCTCGGACGTCTACATCACGGACGCCTTCTTCTCGGGCGGCGACGAGTACTGGAACATCGTCACCCTCAACCCCGACATCTCTGGTGGCGGCGGGTTCAGCGATTGGCATGCTCGATTCCCGGATGGCGCGTCGATCGCCGCAGGCGAGTATCAGACGCTGGCGATCGCAGGCTCGGACGACTTCTTCGCCGAGTACCTCGTCGATCCGACCTATGAGCTGTTCGAGGACGGCGATGCGGCCGACGCAATCCCCGACATGCGTGACGCGTTGCCGGGAACCATTGTCGGTGACGGCTCGAACACCCCTGGCCTGAGCAACAGCGGCGAATCGGTCGTGCTCTATCACTGGGACGGCGTGTCAGATCTTGTCCAGGACCTGGACTACGTCGTGTGGGGCGACGGTGACGATCGCCACGACAAGACCGGCATCTCACTCGATGGGCCTGATGCCGACTCCGACGCCAGCACGTATTTGCCCGAGACACCGGCGATGGCGCAAGAGGTCGTTCCCGACCACTCGTCGGGGGTCTCGTCGCAGCGTCGCGATCTCACCGAAGGTACGGAGACGAAGACGGGCGGCAACGGTGTCACCGGCGACGACGAGACGTCGGAGAATCTCACGGTGACGTGGGGCGAGGCAGAACCGACCCCGAATGCGGCGACGACGCTTCCCCCACCTGACACCGGCGGAGAGCCTGCTGAGCCGGCCGATCACTTGCTGCTCACCGAGGTCGTGATCACGCCAACGGAAGGCGAGTACGTCGAGATCTACAACCCAACCGACGCAACGATCGATCTCAGCAACGTCTACCTGACCGACGGATACTTCGGCGGGGGTGACTTCTACTGGAACATCGTCACCGGCGATGTGAACATCATCGGTGGAGGAGGATTCGGCGACTGGCACGCCCGCTTCCCCGACGGTGCGACCATCGCTCCCGAGGAATACCAGACCGTTGCGATCGCCGGGTCCGACGACTTCTTCGCCACGTATCTGGTCGACCCGACGTACGAACTGTTCGAAGACGGCGACGCGCCCGACGCAATTCCGGATATGCGGGATTCGCTCCCGGGCAGCATCATCGCGGAGGGCAGCACACCGGGCCTCAGCAACAGCGGCGAATCGGTTGTGCTCTTCCAGTGGGACGGGCTCTCCGACCTCGTTCAGGACCTGGACTACGTGGTCTGGGGCGATGGCGACGAACGCCACGACAAGACCGGGGTGACCATTGACGGCCCGGACGCGGATTCAGACGAGAGTGCCTACCTCGACGACACGGCGACCGGCTTCCAGGAGTTCATCGCCTCCCACGCTTCAGGCGTTTCGTCACAGCGGCGTGATCTCAGTGAAGGCACGGAAACCAAGGAGGGTGGCAACGGCCTGACGGGCAACGACGAGACGTCGGAGAACCTCACCGTGACGTGGGGCGAGACGGCGCCGACACCAAACGCCGCGACCACCTTGCCGCCACCTGACACCGGTGGAGGCGGGCCCGACCCGCTTCCCGAACCGGGTGTTTGTGGTGATCCGTTCACGGCGATCTACACGATCCAGGGCACCGGCGCGGCGAGCCCGTTCGACGGGACACCGGTCATCACCGAAGGTGTCGTGACGAGCCTGATGGACGGTCTGGGTGGCTTTGCGATCCAGGATCCCGTCGGCGATCTCGTTGACGCCAGTTCTGACGGCATCTTCGTGTTCGCAGATGGCACCGGCCTGAGCGTCGGACAGGCGGTCCGGGTCGTCGGCCATGTCGATGAGTTCTTCGACCTGACGGAGATCACCTCGCTGACGGACGAAGATGTGATTGTGCTGCCATGTGACGGCGGGGTGGCGATCGCCCCGACCCACGTGGATCTGCCGGTCGACACCGACTTCGAGCCCTATGAAGGCATGCTCGTCACGTTCGACGACGTCGAAGTCACCGATATGTGGGATCTGGTCCAGTTCGGACAGTTCCAGGTGTCGGGCCCCGACCGGATGTACATCCCGACGGACCTCGTCGATCCGGGCCCAGCGGTCGATTCCGTGCTGGACTTCAACAACCGGAGCAGGTTCATCATCGACGACGGTTCGAGCGCTTCGAACCCGTCGCCGGTGCCGTTCATCGAGGATCCGGTTGGCACGTTCAACACCTTCCGTCTCGGTGATCGGGTCGTTGAGCCGACCGGCATCATGTACTTCGGCTTTGGTGACTACCAGCTGATTCCGACGACTGAAGTCGTGTTCGATGCCGACGGACGTCCTGAGGTTCCCGATGTCGGCGGATTCGCGAAGGTCGTGAGCCTCAACGTGCTCAACTACTTCACGACGCTGAACCAGCGCGGCGCCAACTCTGATGCCGAGTTCGATCGGCAGGAGGCCAAGCTCGTTGCGGCCATCCAGGCCATGGACGCGGACATCATCGGTCTGCAAGAGATCGAGAACAACGGTCCGACCGCGATCGGTGCGCTCGTTGATGCCCTCAACCTGGTGGCAGCTCCGGGTGAGACGTGGGCGGCGGTCCCCGATCCTGTCTATGACCTCCTACCCGGCGGTCTCGAGGAGACCAACGCGATCAAGGTCGGCATCATCTATCGGTCCGACCGTGTTGCGACGAACGGTGATCCATCGTTCTCGTCGCCCGACGACGACTTCATCAACGATCGACCGCCGGTCGGTCAGACGTTCGTTGCCGACGGCGAGACCTTCACGGTGATCGTGAACCACTTCAAGTCGAAGGGCTGCAGTGGTACCGATCCTGGTGATGAGTTCGAGGATGAGGCCGACATCGGTGACGGCCAGGCGTGTTACGCCCCGCGGCGGACGCGTATGGCCGAAGCCACGCTCGACCTGGTTGCCGACGTTCAGGCATCGACGGGTGATCCCGACGTGCTGGTCATCGGCGACTTCAACTCGTACGCACAGGAGGACCCGATCGACGTGCTGCGGGCTGGTCTCGTTGACTTGACCGCATCACAGCCGATCGAGGAGCGCCGGAGCTTCGTGTTCCGTGGCGAGACCGGTCAGCTCGACTACGCCTTCGCGACGCCGGAGATGGCGACGAAGGTGACGGGTGCGGCCCATTGGCACATCAACGCCGATGAGGTTCGGAGCCTGGACTACAACCAGGAGTTCAACCCGGAGGGTCTGTACAACGTCGATCCGTTCCGTTCATCGGACCACGATCCCGTGATCGTGGGTATCGGCGAGGCGCAGCTCGCACCGCGTGCCGAGATGATGGCCGTGTCCGCTGAACTGCGGGATCTCGTGCCGACCGGTCGGTTCTGGGACGACTGGCGCATCGCGGTTGCGGTGTGGAAGCTCGACCGAGCGACCGACGCAGCGTTCTGGGTTGGCGACACGCATGTGACGTCACCGTGGGTCTACGGTCTGACGATCGGTTCGATCTGGAAGCTCGGGAAGGTGCGCACCGTCGACACCGACCCGTACGCAGATCGACTCGTTGCGGCGCTGGCCGAGGTGACCCACCAGGCGGTCGATGAGGCGATCAACGCCGAGGGTCTGCCGTGGAAGCTGCGTGCGGCGCAGCGCTACCTCGACGTCGGTGACGCCCTGTGGCGGGATGGCGACGGCATCAAGGCGCTGTACTCCTACAAGCGAGCGTGGGCACGAGCTGCTCAGGCCGTGTCGCAACCTCGGTTCTCGACGTTCAATGCTTCGTTGAACCGCGGTGCCGCCGGTGAACTCGTCGTCGATTTGTTGGCGCCCACCAACGAGCAAGCGCAGACGATCGCCGAGATCATCCAGGTGAACCGCCCGAACGTCGTGCTCATCAACGAGTTCGACTACGACTCGGGCGGAGTTGCGGCGGACTTGTTCCGCAGCAACTACCTGGAGGTCGGGCAGAACGGTCAAGCTCCGATCCACTATCCGTACATGTACGTCGCGCCGTCGAACACCGGGATCGATTCCGGGTTCGATCTCGACAACAACGGGTCGGCGTCCGGCTCCGGCAACGACGCGTTCGGCTTCGGGTTCTACGAGGGGCAGTACGGCATGCTCGTGCTGTCCCAGCACCCGATCGATCACGACGCCCTCCGGACCTTCCAGACGTTCCTCTGGAAGGACATGCCGGGAGCGATCTTGCCCGACGATCCAGCAACGGCGGCGCCGGCGGATTGGTATTCGCCGGAGGAGCTGGATGTGTTCCGGCTCTCTTCGAAGTCCCACTGGGACGTGCCGATCCTGATCGGCCGCAAGACGGTGCACTTCCTCACGAGCCATCCGACACCACCGGTGTTCGACGGTGACGAGGACCGCAACGGGACCCGGAACTTCGACGAGATCCGGTTCTGGGCGGACTACGTGGATCCGGCGGCGAGTGGCTACATCTACGACGACGCCGGCGTGTTCGGCGGGTTGTACGACGGAGCACGGTTCGTCATTGCGGGCGATCAGAACTCTGATCCGCTCGACGGTGACAGCATCCCGGGGGCGATCCAGCAGCTGTTGGATTCTCCCTACGTGAACACGTCGATCACGCCGTCGAGCGAGGGCGCGGTCGAGCAGGCCGGCCTGCAGGGTGGCGCGAACGACTCGCATCTGAGTGACCCGGCGTTCGACACGGCGGACTTCGCCGACGGATCGCCCGGCAACTTGCGGGCGGACTACGTGCTGCCGTCGATGAACCTGCGGATGCTCGATGCCGCAGTGTTCTGGCCGCTCGAGGCTGATCCGCTGTTCCCGCTCGTCGGAACGTGGCCGTTCCCGAGCTCCGATCACCGCCTTGTTTGGGTCGATCTCAAGGTCTGACTCCAGCAGGGTGATCCAGCAAAGGGCGGGGCCTCGGCCCCGCCCTTTGTGTACTGAGTACTGAGACCCGATCGGCTTGGGATCCCCCGCCCTTGTAGGGCGGGGACAGGCTGCGAAGCAGCCAGGGGAGGGTTTCCACGGCTCGGCGCGATCAAGTTGGACGATTCGACTGCTCCGAGCCGGGTACCACGGTGATCCCGATGCAGTGTGGAAACCCTCCCCGACCTCCACTACGTGGAGCCCACCCCTCCCTCAAAGGGAGGGGGATCCAGCTGTCTGCGGCCTCCCGCTACTCGTTGCGCCAGATTGGGTCGTCGGTGGTGGCCGCTGGGGGTTCTTCTGGGCGCGAGGGCCTTGCGCCGAAGGCGATGCCGAGACCGAAGCCGATGACGACGATGGGCCAGAGCACGCCGGGGCGAAGGGTCAGCACGTCGACGGCCTCCAGGAGGAACAGGACTCCGGCCCCGATGAAGAGCGTTCCGATGACGATGGCGCCTCGATCGAGTCCGCTCATCTGCGTACCTCCACCTCACCCAACCCGGCGCTTGCGTCGAGCAAGAGCCGAACCGGCGCTTCGTTGTAGTCGGGGGTCGAGACCGTCTCGTTGATGCCCGTACCGCTGAACGTCGTGTCGAACACGGTGACTTCTCCCGCCGTGACGCTCCCGGTCACCCGGATCGCGAGATCGGAAGGCACGATCACGATGAGTGCACCGATCGTGACGGAGGCTTCGACCGCCGTCTCGCCGGGCGGGAGCTCGACATCGGTCAGATCGAGGACGAGCTCGCCGATGCCGAGGCGGTACTCCGAGGTGAGCGTCGCCACGGTCTGCGGCGTGAAGTTGCGTTCTCCGATGCCCCCGGCGAACGGGAGATCGAGCAGCCCCTCTGCCGTGCTCATGAGCGTCAACAGCACGGTGAGGATGGCGCCGACAACGATCAACCCGCTGTGGCGCTCTCTTCTTGCCGATGCGACCGTTGCGGCTCCCACGGCGATCAATGCGACGGCAAATACGGCTCGCCAGGGCAGATCGAAGAGATCCGTGGCGGTGATCAGCCACGCCAGACCGGCCGCGACGAGCACCGTGCCGAACACGACCTGTCCGATCGACCGACCCGGCGGCTCCGGAGGCTCGGGTGAAAGCACGTCCTCGGGGGGTGCGTAGGGGTCCGTCACTTCTTCATCGCATACACGACGACACCGGTTCCAATCGCGATCAAGGCCATCGGCAGGATCACGTCATCCAGCCAAGGCGCCAGTTCGTCGACCACATTGCGGATGATCCACCAGCTCCCGACGGCGATCAGCACGCCCCCCAGGAGCCAGCGGCTGCGTTGGGCGCTCTCGGGCGATGGCGCCGGCTTCGGCTCGATCGGCACACTGATGCCGGGGACGCTCTCGGTACGGGGTGCTTCGGGGATGATGACCCAGGCGATGACGTAGAGGAGGAACCCGCTGCCGCTGATCAGCAGGGCGACGGCGACGAGACGTGTGATGACGACGTCGACGTTGAGGTACTCAGCCAGTCCCCCGCACACGCCGCCGATGACGCGGACATCCCGGCTCCGATAGAGCCGTGGGCGAGCCGGGGCGGAGGGAGCGTTGTCCGTCATGGGTGTACGTTATCGCGCCAGTACGACATCGGCCGTGGTCGCCGGTCCTGGGTTCCAAGTCTCAAGTCACAAGTTTCAAGTCAGAACTGCGCGGAACGCGAAGCGTTGGGCTTCAGACTTGGAACTTGGAACCTGGAACTTGGAACTTGGAACTACCGGACCGTGAACGCGAGTTTGAGTGCGGCTCGGTACTGGACGACCTTGCCGTCCTCGACTTTGGCGTTGAAGCTCTGCACTTCAACGCCGCTGATGCCCTTGATGCTCTCGGAGGCCTTCGCCACCGCCTGATCGACTGCGTCCTCGAAGCCCTTGGTCGAGACGCCAATGACCTCGATCACCTTGATTGCGCCGGTTTCGATGAAGTCAGACATCGGTTCTCCCTGGTGATGTGAGTAGCGCTTGGATCGTACTCACCTGTGCCCTCGTCACCGTCGAGGCGGTACCCTGAGGGTATGGCCCAGGATCTCGTGTTCCGCCCGCGGAGTGGGCTCCGGCGTGTTCCCGGAGGGATCGCAGGGCTGACGTTTCCCGCCGTGTTGGTCGTCGTGGCGCTGGGTGTCGACTTTCGTGCGATCGGTGACGAATCCGACATCGCAACGGCGGTCCTGGCCACCGTGCTGTTCGTCATCGCCGCACCCACCGCGTGGATCTTCGCCATCGACTTCATCGAGGCCGGCCGGTTCACCATCGTCTTCGCCAGCGTCATCACGAGCTTCCCTCTCTGGTACCTCCTCGGCGCCAAACTCGCTCAGAGCGTGACCCGATGGCCCGATTGGATCGCGGCCTACCTGAAGATCTGCGTGCTGTGGACGATCACGTGGATCCTCCTCTTGCAGGTGGTGAGTTTTTGGGTTGGCTGAGGCCAACCCAGAGTCGTCAGTCGTCAGTACTCAGTCGTCAGCAGACTTCGCGCGTTCGATCAGTCACCCCGACGCCGTTCGGACTGAGGACTCTGATCTCACCGCTTCGACTCGTGGCATCTGCCGCGTCGGCGGCCGATCGGCGAACGCAGTTCGGATTGATGACTGACGACTGCTGTTTGACCGAGCAGCGAAGCTGCTCAATCAAACAGCCTCGGCCTGTACAGGTCGTCGTGGGTTCTGATGGCGAAGCGGTCGGTCATGCCGGCGACGTAGTCGATGACCTGGGTCAGGGTGTCGGCGTCGTCGTGTCGGTACGTCGGCGGGATCTGATCCGGGTGCTCGACGAAGTAATCGACGAGATCGTGGACGATGCGGATCACCTTGCGACGCGGACCCTCCGTCTCGGGACGGACGTACACCCGCTCGAACATGAACGTCCGGAGCTCGTTCATGGCGTCGAGTGTCTCGGCATCCATGACGACGCGACCCTCCCGCAGCGACTCCTCGACGACGGCGAGGATCATCGATGCCACCCACGGACTTCCCGGCTCACCGAAGACCTCGAGGGCACGAGGTGGTAGATCCTGATACGTCAGCACACCCGCTCGCATGGCGTCCTCGACGTCGTGCGCGAGGTACGCAATGCGGTCCGCAAACCGGCACACGTACCCTTCGGGCGTCGCCGGAGGTTCGGCGATCTTCCACGAGTGGGCACGAATCCCATCGAGCACCTCCCAACTCAGGTTGGTCGGCTCGAGCACCTCGAAGATCCGTACGCCTTGCGCAGAGTGGAGCCATTCACCCTCGACGTAGTCGCTGAGGGCGTCCTCGCCGGTGTGGCCGAACGGTGAGTGGCCGACGTCGTGCGCGAGACAGATGGCCTCGGTGAGCGTCTCGTTCAGGCTCAGGTAGCGCGCAATCGAACGTCCGATCTGCGTCACCTGCAACGCGTGCGTGAGGCGGGTGACGTAGTGGTCACCTTCCGGGTTGATGAAGACCTGGGTCTTGTGCTTCAGCCGCCGGAACGCCTTCGAGTGCAGCACTCGATCCCGATCCCGTTCGAACGCCGTCCGATAGAGATCCGGCCCCTCGTCGATCCGCCGTCCCCGAGACGCCGTTGACAACGTCCCCCCCGGCGCGACGAGCTGAGCCTCGAGCTCCTCGGCGTCGATCCGCGTCCTTCGTGTGAACACCGCTATCCGATCATCTCTGTACTCAGTACTCGGTACTCAGTACTGCGGCGCCGGAGGCGCCGCTAAACAAACCGCTCGCGGAGGCGAGAGCTGATGTAGTCCATCGATGCCACCACGATCGCGATCGCCAGCATCTGGGCTGCGGCCGCCTTGTACTGCAGCAGGTTGATGTTCTGCTGCAGCAGGAAGCCGATACCGCCACCACCGGCGAAACCGATGATCGTCGACATCCGCACATTGATGTCCCACCGGTACATCGTGAACGAGATGTAGGGCGGCACGATCTGCGGCACCACGGCGTAGACGACCGTCTGCAGCCGGGTTGCCCCGGTTGCGCGGATCGCTTCGATCGGACCGGCCATGATGCTCTCGACCTGCTCGGAGTAGAGCTTGGCGAGTGCCGCCGTCGTGTGGAGCGCAAGCGCCAACGACCCGGCAAACGGCCCGATGCCGACCCAGACGACGAACACGATCACCATGACCAGCGGCTCGACCGAGCGCAACGTGTTGAACAGCGTGCGAGCCAGGTAGTAGACGCTGAGCCCGACACCCACCGACTCGTTGCTCCATGCCCGTGCAGCGATCCACGCGCCGTAGATGGCGCCGATGACCAACGGGATCCAGAACGTGCCGACATTCCCCTCGAACTGGAAGAACCAGTCGATCGTTGCGCCGATGCCGATCGCAACGACCGCGCCGGCGGCTGCGGCCAGCGGTATCGCCAGCACACGGGTTGTCGATTTCGGCAGCCTCGTCCGCAGGAAGTAGCCGAGCTTGCCGGCGAGGGTCGCAAAGACCCCTGCACCGATGAGTGCCGCCAGCAGCGTCACGATCACGTCGAGGATCTCGCCGAGTCGAGCCACGAAGTTGCCGATGAATCCCAAGCCACCGACGTTGCTCTCGATGGCGTCACCCAGGCCGAGCATGAACTGGCTCAGCACGATCAGCGTCAGGATCCCGCCGACCGCAGCGGCCAGCAGCACCGCACTGCGTGCTGCGCGCATGCCGGGACCGGGTGGATCGATCTCGGCCTCGGGTACCGCCCATCGGAAGGCGTATCGAATCGCAAACGGGAGGGCGATGAGCGCGATCGCTTCGATCCACATGCTGTTGATCAGCGGCTCACTGACACTGCGGGCCGCTCTCGCCCCGAGAACACCTACCCAGATACCGATCGGGATCGAGATCAGGATCAGCGCCAGGTTGATGACCGGCGTGCTGATGTCGCGCATGAGGTTCCGCGCCGCCAGGAAGCTGAACGGGATCGCCAACGCCGTACCGACGGTGGTGGCAAGCAAGGCCAGCATCACCGTCTCGATGATCTTCTCCCAGGTCAGGATGGCGTTGTCGGACCACCGTGGGGTGGCGACCACGTCACCGTTCTCGAGCGTCACCGTCTCGGGAGCGTCGAACGGGTTGAAGAAGTTCGCCAGCGAGCCGACGTTCGTCCTGGTCACCGCCTGCACTTGTTGGAGGACGTCCGACTCTCGGTCGGGAACTTCGATCGCAACTGCAAACCGGCCGGACTCGTCGGCATCGAACCTCACCAGGTCGAGCCGCACATCGAAGTCCGACGTCGGGACGAAGGAGAGGATCCCGCTCTCGTTGGCGTTGAACCCCTCACCGATGATGGTCGCGGCGCTCTCCGGATCAGCACACGGCGGATCCATCCGCAGGACGGCACCGGCCGCTG
>JASJAX010000022.1 GCA_030066755.1 Acidimicrobiia bacterium | reverse complement strand
TCCCTGCGAACCGGGCACAATGGCCGCAGCGCCCCGAGACGAACTGATACGCAGCTGCGGCCGGTAACGTCGAGCTGGCATGGCCGAGCCTGACACCCCCCCCGATCCGAACCAGCAGCCCCAGCGAGGGCGGGTACGTTGGTGGTTTCCGGCGATGTTCGCCGTCAGCACGGTCGCCGCGGTGATCGCGATCGTCGCCTCGTTCCAACGCGGCAACGACGACGTTCTCGAACTCGAGGTACCCGACCTCTCTTCCCTCGGCAGCGGGGCCCCCGCCGTCGACGACCCGGCGCCACCGTTTGTTTCCCCGGGGCTCAACGGCGACGGCTTCTCCCTCGCCGATCACCTCGCCACGGACGGCCGGCCGATCATGCTGAATCTCTGGGCCTCGTGGTGCGGTCCGTGCCGCAACGAGATGCCGGCGATCTCCGATGCCGTCGCCCGCCATCCTGAGGTTCTCTTCGTGGGCGTCGCAGTGAACGACGCCCAGGGTGATGCGGCGAAGTTCGCCGAGGAGATCGGGGTCGCCTATCCGTTGGTGTTCGACGAGGGTGACGTGGTGGTCGACGGGTATCGGCCTCTCGGCCTGCCGGCGACATTCTTCATCGGTGGTAACGGTGGCATCGTCCTGCGCTACTTCGGAGAGCTCCTCCCGGAAACCATCGACGAGCAGCTCGAACTCGCGTTCGGCGGGTAGCTACCTGCCCTGCCAGTCGGGATCCCGCTTCTGGACGAAGGCAGCGATACCTTCGACTGCGTCGTTCGTCGTACCGGTCGCAGTCAACCCGATGTGGAGGTGATCGAGCGCAGTATCGATGTCCATGTCGGCGATCGCGTAGAAGGATGCTTTGCCCAACGCGAGTGTCGCCGGGCTGTACGCCGCGAGGGCACTGACGGTGGCGTCGACGGTGGCGTCGAGCTCATCCCGTGCCACCGCTCGCGAGACCACGCCGAGCGCAACGCCCTCTGACGCCGGGAACCGGCGACCGGTCGCCATCATCTCGAAGAGGGCTTTCTCGGGCACGAGCCGACGTAACACCGCCGAGATCATCATCGGCCACAGACCGACTCGAACCTCCGGCGTTCCCATCAAGGCGTCCTCGACGGCGATGACGATGTCGCACGCTGCGGCGAGGCCGAATCCACCACCGAGTGCGTGGCCGTTGACACGGGCGATCACCGGCTTGCCACTGCGCCGCAAGCTGCGGAACAGATCGGCCAACGCCCCGCGAGAGCCGTGACTTGCGATTGGTGTGTCCATGAACCCGCCGGACAGATCGCCGCCGGCCGAGAACGCCTTGTCACCGGCACCGGTGATGACGAGGACGCGAACCTCCGGGTCGTCGGTGGCGGAAGCCACGGCTTCGACGAGCGCAGCCATCACATGGTTGGACATCGCGTTGCGACGATCGGGATCGTCGATGGTGATCGTCGCTCGCCCATCGAGCACCTCGTAGCGAACCAACGGCACCTCCTCGTCGGGAACGCTCGGACGAGGATACCGGGGCCGAACCCACGACTCCTGCCGACCCCGTTGACGGCCGGGACAACTAACGTCAACAACAATGCTGTTCCTGGTGATCGTTCTCGCGGCGTCGGTCATTGTGTCGCTGTTCCGCGGGGGAAAACTCGCCAATTTGCCCGACATCTACGCCCGGGGTTGGTTGCTGCTCATCCTCGGATTCGGGATGCAAATCGTCGGCAATCGGCTCGGCGAAGACCAGCACGAACTCGCCGTTGCGCTCGTGCTGATCAGCTACGTGCCGTTGCTCCTCGTCGCGGCGCTCAACCGCACGAGCCCGGGTATGTGGATCGCCGGCATCGGGATTCTGATGAACTTCATCGTCATGGCCGCCAACGGTGGCATGCCGGTGCTCCCCGAGGCGGTCGAGCTCGCCGGCGGGGATGCGACGTCGTTGACGGCCTTCAGCGCCAAGCACGTCCTCCTCGACTCGACAACCCGGTTCCCCTTCCTCGCCGACATCATCCCGCTTCCCGGAAGCGTGATCTCACTCGGCGATGTGTTCTTCGCCATCGGTCTCGGCGTATTCATCGAAGACCAGCTCCAACAACCACTCCGCCTCTTCCGCCACCGGGTCCAAGGCATACCGGGTAGTGCAGCGGAACGCTAGATCGAGCTACGAGCTCCGAGCGCGTTGTTCGAGGCTGACGACTGACGACTGACCACTGACGACTCCTAGACCAACACCCCTCGGTGTGTCAGTACCCGTCGCAACGACGCCGCGACTTCCGGGTCGTAGTCGTAGGCCGAGCCGCGGTGGACCTGCTCGATGGCGTCGATGGGCCGCAGGCCCATCTCATGTTCGGCCTGGTCGTAGGCGCTGGCCACTTTGATGATCTTCGATGCCATGGGGACCGAGAGGTCCCGCTCTTGGCCGGCCCGGCGATACGGCTGGTGCTGCGCCCTGACGAGCTCGGCAACATGGGTCAGGTACGGCGACTCAGCGATGATCTGTGCCCCCCAGCGGGCGATGTCCTCGTCCGTGTAGCCGGCGCGCAGGATGGCGGGCTCGTTGAGTGTGATCCTCCCGACGTCATGCATCAAGGCTGCGTACTCGAGCTCGACGACGTCGTCCGGGTGGAGACCGAGCTCTCGTGCCATCGCCACGGCGAGGTCGGCAGTGCGGGTTGCATGACCGGGTGCTGCGAGACCCGCGACCTCAGGGATCTGACCCAGGGCGCGAATCATCTGGCCGTACGTGACTCTGGTGCCGTTGTAGCGAACAAAAGCGAGGTGGCTGAATGCGTACGGCATGGCTGCCATCGGTACCGCCCACATTCGCATCGTCGGCCAGGCGAGCCCGAAGAGGGCACCCGCAATGAAGAGGCTGACGACGGCAGACCAGTCCTCCAAGCCGAGGAGCCAGAGGTAGCGCGCACTCAGGTCCTCGCGCTCGAGACCGACGAGCGATTGCAGGAACGCCCGCACGGCGTACCAGGCAACGCCTCCGGCCCCCAGCGCAAAGAGCTGCCACCAGTCGAACAGCGCCGGGTTGGCCTCGGGATCGAGCGTCACCAGGTCGACCATCACGTAGTAGACCGAGGCGTAGGCGACAACGGCCAGGAGATCACTCAGGAAGCGAGCACTTCCGGCGGATCGTGCCGACGGGAGCAGCCAGGTGACGACGAGCGAGCCGGCCATCCCGAATGCGAGCACCGCAATCGTGTCGGCGGCATCCGGAGCGAGGAGCGGAACGGCAGCGGCGACGGCAATGCCGAGGTGAAGCCGGGCACCGCTCGGAGCCGGCACACTCACGAGTTGGGCAACGCTGATCGCCGCCGCGCCGACGATCACTGCGAGGACGGACGCGGACGTGGCCTGCAGCGCCGCGACGCCGGCGGCCAACGTGAGGATCAGCACGCCGGCTGAGATCCGATGGACGTTCCGCTCAGCCATCGAACACGACCCCTTCGCCATCCCCGGCTACCGATTCGGGAACGGGCGACGTCACTCCCTGCTCGGCGCGACGGCGCGCCTCGGCTTCGCTCGAGACATCCGGTGATCCGTATCGCTCGCCGCGCTGCTCGATGATCTCGATGAACGCCTCGACGACGTCGGGATCGAACTGCGTTCCGGCGTGATGCCTCAGTTCGGAGAAGGCGTACTCCTGCGTCAGGGCCACCCGGTAGGAACGGGTGGACGTCATCGCATCGAAGGAGTCGGCGACCGACAGGATTCGCGCCTCGAGTGGTGGTTCGCCGTGCCCGAGGTTCTGGCTGCCGTGATATCCGTTGCCGTCGAAGTGGGCGTGGTGGTTCGATGCGATCGCGACCATCGGCTGCAGGAAGTCCACTTCAGCGAGGAGGTCCTCGACGAGATGGGTGTGGGCCTGCATCTGGCTCCACTCCTCCGTCGTGAGGCGGGCCTTCTTGCGGATGATGTCGCGGGGCACCGCGAGCTTGCCGACGTCGTGGATCAGCGCCGCCCAGCGCAGCCGCTCGAGACGAGTGCCGTTGAATCCCATGGCGCGCCCAATGAGGTCGGCGAAGTACGCAACACGTTCGGTGTGGCCTCGGGTGTAGAGGTCCTTGGCCTCGAGCGCTTTGATGAACCCGCGCAACGTGGATTCTTGGGCTTCGCGCAGTTGACCGTACGACGCAAAGGTCATCCGCCCGACGAAGAAGACCACAAAGATCAGGGGAAGGGTCGCCGAGCCGACGAGCACGTACGCAGCGCCCAGCAGCCCGCCGAGGAACCCCATACCCAACATGGGAACGACAACTGCGCCGTACTTCGACCACGGACGGACCTCACGATGCCCGAAGACCTTGGTGACGACGAGGCTGACGAGACTGAGGTTCACCATCGAGTGCACGACGGCCGCAATGCCGGTGGCGAGGGCAACACGCCAGAGCGTTGCAACCTCGATGCGTTCCGGAAGCAGCAAGACGAGCACCGACGCCGAAGTCACTGCGGAGATCACGAGCTGCCCGGAGTTGGCGATGGGTTGGAACCAGCGGCGCTCCCTGACGTCGGCCGGGGTGAGCGGCCCGATGACGGCCATCAGTGCCAGGCCGAGGATCGCCGTCTCCTTGCCGAAGATGACGGCGGCGGTCATCAACACCATGACGGTGGGACTGGCGAACAGTCGATCGTTGACCTCGACGGCGTTCCACTCGAGATACACGAAGGCCGCCGCAAACAGCGCCCACAACCACGGCTCTTCCGGGAATCGGCTGTAGACGGCGACGACCGCGACGAGCAGCGCAGCAATTCCGCCGAGGGCGGCGGCGAAGAGGATTCTGAGTCTCAGTTGTCGGCGAGGGTCGATGTCGTACATCGGAACTCCGGGGGGAAGTGAGGGAGAAAGACGCCCGGACTAATCATCAGCCGATCTTGAAGTTCGCCGCACCTGATAGCAAGGCGGCCGCAACAGTTCCAAGAGTCAGAGCGAGCTTGACGAGACGCTTCTTCACAACTGTCAACCCCAGTGTGTGTTTTCTCCTCACCGGCATCACTCGCCGGTTCGGGATAACGATCCGCTCCGCTGGAGTAGTAATTCGACGTGTGTGTGTTCTTGCGTTACGACACAGCCCGGGCGTCTTCCACCCATTCATCCGGGCGCGGGTCCGCGCCACGGACAAACCTTCGGTTGTCCACGTGCACGCCACGCCCCCTAGGCACCGAGCCCGGTGTCCCCTCCCCGGACCTCAGGACCTTCCACCCGAGGCTTCGAATCGCCCCTTCACGCCGATTCGAGCCATCAACATACCTGCTCGATACCCTGTGCTGCAAGGTCCTCTTTCGCGACTTCCCACCACTGCACACGTTCGGTCCACTACGCTACGTCCTCGGAAGGGGATGCCAGGTGCTGAATTTCGAAGAACTCGAGGAGTCGTTGACCCGGCTCGACTCGGTGGATGCGGTCAGAATCGTGCACGAAGGCGACAAGGTCGCCGAAGTCCATGTCCTCGCCGCGCCGTCAAAACCGCCCAAGCAGGTCGTCCGGGACGTCCAGTCGCTGGCGATGGCTCGCTACGGCACGACCATCGATCGTCGAGTGATCTCCGTCGTCCAGATCACTCCGGACAAGATCGAACATCCGACGATCCAGCGCCCGATCCTGGTCGGGATTCGGGAAATCCCCGACGGTTCCCGCGTGACGGTGAACGTGACGCTCGGGTGGCAGAGCGAGGAGTACGTCGGCTCGGCGTACGGTCCCAATGCATCATCGGCTCGACTCCGGCTGATTGGCGAAGCCACGCTGCACGCGCTGGAAGCCCTCTATCCAGCGGGGCCTCCGCTTGCGCTCGACGCCATCGGTCCCGCAGGCGTAGGAATGCGCCAAGTCGTGATCGCAGTGGTGGTATCGCACTCATCCGAGGCCGGCGAGGAGATCGCGGTGGGCGCTGCGCTGTCGGGCGGAGGCGACCTCGGAGAGACGGCAGTTCGGGCGGTCCTGGACTCGTTGAACCGTCGTTTGCCGACGTTCGGCGGATGAGTCCGCGATGACCGACCGCGTCGCCCGATCATCGGACGGCGACGGAGCCCGGTTGGACACCGGCGCGATCGGTCATCGTGCGGCGATTGCCGTCAGCCCGCACCACCTCGCCAGCCAGGCCGGCGCGGACATCATGTCCGCCGGAGGATCCGCCGTCGACGGTGCGATCGCCGTCAACGCTGTGCTCTCCGTCGTGTTGCCCGATACGTGCGGACCGGGTGGTGATCTGTTTGCGCTCATTCACGTTCCGGGCGAGCCGATTCCGGAAGCCCTCAACTCGTCGGGTCGCGCCGGATCAGGATCCCGAGCCGCTGATCTGCGCAACGCCGGACACCTCGAAGTGCCGCTGCGCAGTCCGTGGAGCGTCACCGTGCCCGGATGTGTCGACGGTTGGGAGGCACTGCACGAACGGCACGGCCGCCTGCCCCTGAGCCAGGTGTTGGCGCCGGCCGTTGCCCTGGCTCGCAACGGGTTCGCCGCCTCGCTCGAGCTGAGCAGCTCACTCCATCGCATTCGGCCATTGATCGGCACACAGCCTTCAGCCGCTCCGCTCTACCCGGGGGGGCAAGTCCCCGAGCCGGGAGACGTCATCGTCCGGCCGGCGTTGGCACAAACACTCGAGGCGATCGGAACCGTCGGACGTGAAGCCTTCTACGGCGGGCTCCCCGGTACAGGCATCACCGACGCGACCGATGGGATGATCACCGCCGCCGATCTCGAACGCCGCCAGGCGGAATGGATCGAGCCACTCGGTATGGAGGTCTTCGGCCTGACCGGGTGGACGATCCCGCCGAACAGCCAGGGCTATCTGACGTTGGCCGCCGCACACCTCTACGAGCGCTTGGCGTCGTCGACCGAGGTGACCGGAGCGTCCGTCCACCTCGCGATCGAGGCGTACCGGGCCGTTGCCTGGGAGCGAGACGACCTCGTCGCCGACCCGACGACGAGCCCGCTGAGCCCGGCAGCACTGCTCGATCCATCCCGACTCGATGAGCGCCTCGACCAGATCGATCCGGACGGTGCCGGGATCTGGCCCGATCCTCGCGAGCTCCCCGGAGGCACGGCCTACATGTGCACCCGGGATCGCGACGGCATGGGAGTCTCGCTGATTCAGTCGAACTTCCACGGTATTGGCTCGGGCCTCTCCGCAGGCGCCACGGGAGTGTTCCTGCACAACCGAGGCGCCGGCTTCACCGTCGCTGAAGGGCACCCCAATGAGATGGTGCCCGGTCGACGCCCCCTGCACACCCTTTCGCCGACACTCTGGACGGACGAGTCCGGTCTCCGAGCGCTCCTCGGAACCCGTGGTGGGCAATACCAACCGCAGCTGCTGCTCCAGATGGCCGCTTCGCTGTGGTTCCACGGTCTGGATCCCTCGGAGGCCCAGGCTGCGCCGCGCTGGATCGCAGACGGATGGGGACGCGGCGACATGAGCCGACTCCAGACCGAGGATCGAATGCCGCTCCACCTGCGCGAAGGGCTCGTCGCACGGGGCCACATGGTGCACCGCGCCGCCGACTGGGAGCCCGGCTGGGGTCCGGTCTCGCTGATCGTTGAGTCCCCGAGCGAAGTGCGCGGCGTGGCCGACCCGAGAGTGAGCACTGCGGCAGCGGTCGCTGCCACCTGAACGGTTCATCGGGAACGCGAAAGCCACCGCTGTCGGCTTGCTCGAAAATCACGCCGTTCTCTACCCTCCGGGTGTCCCCACGACCCGCCGCGCTGATGGGTTGCTGCGGGGGACGAGGAAGGCGGAGACTTCACGGTGCGGTTGCGAGCCCCGTTCGCGCTCGGCGGACTCGTGATTCTGGCCCTCGGTGGCCTGATCGGGTTTGCCGCGTTCTCAACCGATGCAGAACCGGCGCCGACGACGGTGGTCTCGGGTCGATTGCCGGCGGATGCCGACGGTCGCATCGCCGCCGCTGCGTTCGTTGCGATGCTCCGCGGCACCGTGACGCTGCCACCGGCGGAATCCGCACCACCGCCACCAACCACGCAGCCACCCGCAACCACGACGACCACTTCCCCCGCCACGACGACGAAACCGCCACGCGCAACCGCTCCCGCCGCAGCGACGACGACCCGCCCACCCGCACCGACGACCACAGCCCCACCTCCCCCGCCGACGACGACCACCACCACCACCGCGCCCCCACCGCCGTCGACGACGGCGCCGCCGCCTCCCCCAACGACGACCACCACGGCGCCACCAAACCCGACCTTCCCCCCGACCGGCGCCGTCGACATCGAGACGTGGCGCCCGTTGGTCGAGGAATACTTCCCGGCTGAACGAGTCGAGGAAGCGCTCAGCGTCATTTGGTGTGAGAGTCGGGGCAACCCGAATGTCGTCAATGACATCTCTGGCGCCGCCGGCTTGTTCCAATTCGTCCCGAACACCTGGGGCTGGGCAAGCGCTGAGGCCGGATGGGCCGGAGCCAGCGTCTTCGACCCGGAAGCCAACATCGCCTCCGCCGCCTGGCTCGTCCAGGTGTCCATCGACACCAATCACCCGGGCGGCGCGTGGGGCCATTGGTCGTGCCAACCGTGATCTCCACGTCTCACGTCCCAGGTCTCAAGTCACACGTCCGCGGCGAGAGCAGGACCGCACCTGGAACCAGGCGCCGGGGATCTATGCTGGGACCCTGATGAAGAAGTTGCTTCGTTTTCTCCTCTTTGCTGCGGTCGTGGCGGCGGTCGTCTGGGCAACCCGCGAGCAGATGCTTCCGAAGCCTCCGCCGCCCGATCATCACCCCCCGCCGTTCCGGAAGCCGCCCGAGACGGCTCCAGCACCGTCGGCGACGGCTGAGCCGGCGCCGACTCCACCATCGGACGCAGGATCCGATGATCTCCAACGGGTCAAGGGCATCGGTCCGGTGTACGAGGGCAAACTCCATGCGCTCGGGATCCGCAGCTTCGGCGAACTGGTCGGCGCCGACTCCGACAAGGTCGCCTCCGACCTGGACGTGCAAGTTGCCACCGTCGTCGACTGGAAGACGCAGGCCACCGAGTTCCTGAGCTGAGTCGGGGGCCATCGTGCCGTATCTGACTGCGCCGGAGGCGCTCGGCGACCTGCTCGAAGACGAGCCGAGCTATCGGGTCGACCAGCTACGGAAGTGGTTGTACGAGACTCCGGTACTGACTGCGGAGCAGATGACCAATCTGCCGCTCGGACTCCGAGCCCAGATCGCATCGAAGCTGTGGCCGTTCGTCACCGAGGTCGAGCAACGCGCCGACGGCGGCGCCACCCGCAAGTGGCTCTTCCGCACGCCGGACGGTGCGTCGATCGAGTCCGTTGTGATGGGCTATCCCCGCCGCACCACGTTGTGCATCTCCAGCCAGGCTGGGTGCGCCATGGGCTGCACGTTCTGTGCAACTGGGCAATTCGGCTTTGAACGTCACCTCGAGGCAGGCGAGATCGTCGCCCAGGTTGCGTACGCCCTCGCTGCCCTGCGCTCCGATCCCATGCCGAACTCGCCCGACCGCATCACGAACATCGTCTTCATGGGAATGGGCGAACCGCTGGCGAACATGGACCGGGTTGAGGAGTCGCTCCGGCGGATGATCGAGGTCATGAAGATCGGCGCCCGTTCGATCACGGTATCGACGGTGGGCGTCGTGCCCGGCATCCGGCGGCTGGCGGCAACGCCGTGGCAAGTGAACCTGGCCATCAGCCTTCATGCCGCCGACGACGAACTCCGCACCGAGCTCGTGCCGCTCAATCGCCGGTATCCCATCGCCGACCTCGTGGCAGCCGCACGGGAGTACCACGACGCCAAGGGCCGGCGTGTCTCGATCGAGTGGACGCTGATCGACGGACGCAACGACACCGCCGACCAGGCGAAGAAGCTGGCTGCAATCGCACGCCGACTGCGAGCGCACGTCAACGTGATCAACCTCAATCCGACACCGCTGACGGATGATCGACCGGCCGGTCGTTCATCCGTCGAACGGTTCATGGACGCGCTTGCGGCCGCAGGGGTGAACGCCACGCTGCGTGACACCCGCGGCCAGGACATCGACGCCGCATGCGGTCAGCTCCGTGTCGCCCAGGAGACCACCATCGAGCTGCCGACCCAGGCGGCGGCCACCACCCAGAAGGGACGAACATGAGATTGGAGACGGGGACGGCGGCGCCGTTCTTCAGCCGACGCGACGACGCCGGCAACGAAGTCACGCTCGATGACTACGCAGGCCACGCGCTCGTTCTGTTCTTCTACCCGAAGGCATTCACCCCGGGCTGCACGGCGGAGTCGTGCGACTTCCGCGACCGACATGAGGCGTTCTACGCAGCGGGGTACGAGATCATCGGAGTGAGCCCGGACCCGGTCGACGAGTTGGCGAGATTCCGGTCCGAGCACGCATTGCCGTACCCGATGCTGTCCGACCCCGACCACGCCATGGCTGAGGCCTACGGCGCGTGGGGCATGAAGAAGAACTACGGACGTGAATACGAGGGTTTGATTCGCTCGACGATCGTCATCGACGCCGACGGTCTCGTGGAACGTGCGTGGTACAACGTCAAGGCCACCGGTCACGCCGAGCGGGTGGCACGTGATCTCGCCGTTGGCTGACCTCCGCCTGCCCCCGGGATGATCCATTTCGGGCTAGGCCATCCAATTTCTGGCCTGCGCTTTCCACATCGGCGAACAGGCCATACGATGGGGCCCGCATCGTGAGGATCCGCTCACGGTGTCAGGGGAACGTGCCGATGGGTCAGGGAACGGCACTCGACAACGGGGGACAACTTCGATGAGGCAAGTCCGGAAGGCCATCTTCCCGGTAGGGGGACTCGGCACGCGCTTCTTGCCGGCAACCAAGGCACTCCCCAAGGAGATGTTGCCGGTCGTCGACATGCCGCTGATCGAGTACGCCGTCGAGGAAGCGCGAGCCGCTGGAATCGAGGAGTTCATCTTCGTCACCGGCCGGGGCAAGACCGCCATCCAGAACCACTTCGACAGCCACATCGAGCTCGAAACGACGCTGCGCGACCGCGGTCGGGAGGATGCGCTCACGCTGCTCAATGGGCGCAAACCTGAGCCGGGACAGATCGCCTTTGTGCGGCAGATGGAGCCACTCGGCCTGGGCCATGCCGTGTGGTGCGCCCGGAACTTCGTGAAGGACGAGCCGTTCGCAGTTCTCCTGGCGGATGACCTCATCATGAGCGACCGACCCATGCTCCAGGAAATGGTCGCCATTCACGAGGAGACCGCCGGCAACGTGGTCGCACTGATGGAAGTCGCCCGCGAGGACACTGCGCGGTACGGCGTGATCTCGCCGGGTGAGGACGACGGACACACGGTCGAGGTCCTCGACCTCGTCGAGAAGCCCGACCCGGCCGATGCCCCGTCCAACCTCGCAATCGTCGGTCGGTACATCCTCCAGCCGGAGATCATGGACTACCTCGGTGTCGGCACCCGTGGCGCCGGTGGCGAGATCCAGCTCACCGACTCGATGGTCAAGCTCATCGGCAGCGACCCGTTCACCGGGGTCCGCATCACGGGCACGAGATTCGACTGCGGCACCAAGCTCGGCTTCCTCGAAGCCAATGTCGCGTACGCCCTGCGCCGCACGGACATGGGCAGCGACGTGAGAGAGCGGCTGCGGGCGCTGCTGGACCAGTAGCGCGGCGCCTCCGGCGCCGAGTAGCCAGTCGTCAGCGCCGACGCCACCCGTCTTCAGCTACGTACGCGGCAGCTGAAAGCCTGTTGATCAGCGAGGTCGAGTCGTCAGCCCGAGCCGCAAGGTGCGCGCCACACGACCCGAGGTGGTCTTCCTGACGACTGACGACTGACGACCGACGACCGTGCCGGGAATACCCCCCGCATCGAGTAGCTTGCTCCTTGCAGCCCTCTCGAAAGGACCACCGTGAGCAAGTTCGACGAGTTGCACGAGCAAGGCCAGTCGGTGTGGTTCGACTACATCCGACGCGACATGCTCACGAGCGGTGAGTTGGCCGCGCTCGTCGCCGAGGGGATCCGGGGCCTCACGAGCAACCCGACCATCTTCCAGAAGGCGATTGCGTCCTCGGACCAGTACGACGACCAGATCCGCAGCGTGTTGGAGACCGATCCGGCGGCAGACGCAATGGCGCTGTTCGAAGCGGTCGCTGTGAACGACATCCGGGCGGCGGCCGACTTGTTGCGACCGGTCTTCGACGCATCATCGGCCACCGATGGTCACGTCAGCCTCGAAGTGTCCCCCCACCTCGCACATGACACGGCCGGCACGATCGCCGATGCCAAACGCTTGTGGGGCGTTGTTGATCGACCGAACCTGATGATCAAGGTCCCGGCAACGTCCGCCGGGATCCCCGCCATCGAGGAGCTGATCGCTTCGGGAATCAACGTCAACGCAACGCTGATGTTCTCGCTCGCCGACTACGAGGCAGTCGCTCAGGCTTACCTCAGGGGACTCCACCGTGCGAGCGAAGTGACCGGGATTGCGTCGGTCGCCTCGTTCTTCGTGAGTCGCGTCGACTCCAAGACCGATGCTGCCCTCGAAAAGGTCGGCACCGACGAGGCCAACGCGCTGATGGGTCGGATCGCCGTTGCGAACGCCAAGCTCGCCTACGCCCGCTATCAGGAGCTGTTCGAGGGTTCTGCCTTCGAGGCACTGGCCGGCCGCGGCGCGCAGCCGCAGCGAGTCCTGTGGGCGTCGACGTCGACCAAGAACCCGGCCTACGCCGACACGCTGTACGTCGACGAGCTCGTCGGACCCAACACCGTGAACACCATGCCGCCTGCCACCGTCGATGCGTTCCGCGACCACGGCGTTGCCGACGGTTCCGCCCTCACGAGGGGCCTCGAGACCGCCCGAGAGGAGATCGGTAGGCTCGCCGAGCTCGGGATCGACTTCGACCAGATCACTGCCGAACTCCAGACCGAAGGGGTCATTGCGTTCGCCGACTCGTTCGACGATCTCCTGGCAACCATCGACGCCAAGCGCATCGAGCTCCTGAGCTGATCAGCTGAGGAGCGAGCTCCACGAAAGAGGTGTATCGACGTCCTGATCGGCGTCGACCGTCGAGGCCGGCTGACTCACCTCAGGCGCGAGCTCGAGCGTCAGTTCGAACAAGCTGCCATCTGCGATGCGATAGGTGAGATCGCCACCCATGAGTCGCGCGAGCTTGCGTGAGATCGTGAGCCCGAGACCGACCGAACCGGGCGTGCCGATGGATTCGTGGACCGACTCATACGGTTCGAAGATCTGATTCTGCCGATCTGGTGGAATCCCGGGACCGTTGTCGTGGACCCGGATGAACGCCTTGTCCCCCTCGCTGCCTGCGGAAACCCAGATGACGGGTCCGCCGTACCGAAGAGCGTTCGTCAAGAGGTTGCGGACGATCTGACGAACTCGCGTCGGATCGGCTGTCGCTGTGACGGGATGGACGTCGTTGTTGATCACAGATCCGTTGCGAGGCGGCAGGGCTCCGAGCACGGCTTCGATCGATTGGCCGACGTCGACCGGCACCATGTGAACCGAAACCTTGCCGATGTCTGCTCGAGCGGCAACGAGGAGGTCCTCGATCAGGTTCCGCATGTCGTCACTCTGGTCGACCATCAGCGAGACGAGTTCCTCGATCTCGTCCGGGGCGAACTCGTCCCACTGGTCCTGCAATTCGTGCGCCATCCCGGCGACAACGGTGAGCGGTGTCCGCAGCTCATGACTGATCGAGGCGATGAACTCGTCCTTGGATCGCACGAGCTGTTCGAGCTGGGACCGGGACGCATGGCGATCGATGGCGGCCGCCAACACGTTGGCAACCGAACGCAGGAGGTGGAGACCGTCCGGGCGGAAAGGTCGACCTTCCCGATCAACCGCGAGGAGGACACCGAGGAGATCCCCGGAGCCACGAATCGCCACCGCAACCGCCGACTCGACGGCACCTGCCGATACGTCGTCGGGTGGATTGACCACGACCGGCCGAGTCGATCCGGCGGCGAAGCCGACCAGGGCGTCGAGCCGATCGCGGAACGACGTCTCGTCCGGGCCGGGCCACCCAATCGCCGCGGCCGAATCGTACGCGCCGCCGTCGGCCGGCAGCACGATGGCAGCGGTCGAGACGTCGAGGATGTCGATCATGCTCTTCACGGTCTCGGCGAAGAGCTCGTCGACCGCTGCGGTCGCCAATGCGAACTGACCGAGCTTGGCGACGGTCTCGCCCTGCACCGCCGCCCTTCGCAGCAATGCGTCCGCCCGCCGGCGTGCGGTCACGTCAACCAGGGACCCCTCGAAGTACTGCTGGCCGTCGACGTCGAACATCCGTGCGGTGTCACGGACCCAGATCGTGGAGCCGTCGGCGCGGATGATCTCCCACTCGAAGCCGTGCATCTCGCCTGACTCGACCAACGTCTCGCGAATCACCTCGCGAACCGAGGGATCGACATACACGTCGGATGCAGTGAGACGGACGAGTTGCTCCTTGTCGGTGTAGCCGAGGAGATCCAACATGGCCTGGTTGATGTCGACGATTTCCCCGTCGATGCGAGTGCGATACAGCGCCACCGGATTGCGCTGGAACAGGCTCCGATATCGCTCCTCGCTCAGGCGCAGCGCCTCCTGGGTCTCATGGCGTTCCGTGACGTCGTGGACCTGTACGACATAGTTCCTGAGTGATCCCTCGGCGTCACGGTCGACGGCGTAATCGACCACCGACCGCACCGGGCCCCCACTCCGCGGGATCAACGTTGCCTCGGTGTGCAGATGGTCAACCATCCCGACTGAGGCAGCGCCCAGGAACTCATTGATCGTGTCAACATCGCCGCGCTCGACGAACGCATCCCAATCGCGACCGACGGCGTCGTCGTAGGGGTATCCGAGCAGCCGGATCGCAGCTTCGTTGAGGTCCAGCACCTTGGCCTCCGGCGTCAGCAGCACGAACGGCGTCGCCGTGTTGAGGAATGCCGATCGGAAACGGGCCTCGCCTTCACGCCGAGCTTGCTCGGCGGCATACCGATCCGAGGTGTCGGTGACGACGACCATCACCGCCTGGGTGCCCTCGAAGTCCAGAGCCGACAGGGCGGCGTTGAGTTGGACAGCGTTGGCGGAGTCGCCCATGGGTTTACCCTCGATCTGGCGACCAAGGCCGTCACGGAGGACCGCACCGATCCCTTCCCTGAGTCCTGGAAGCAGATCCGGGCTCATGACCTCTTCCAGATGCTGCCCTTCGATCGAGAGCGCAACATCGCCGAGCATCGACTGTGCGGCCCGGTTGGCGAATGCGATGCGGCCGCCGACGACGACGAGCGCAGCATCGGGCAGCGCCTCAGTCAGGACCCGATAACGCGACTCCGACTCCGCAAGCTCCCGCTGCGTACCGCGCAGGGCTGCGATTGCCGCCCGAGCGATGCCGTACCCGACGAACACCGCCGAGGACTGCAGCAGAGAACCGATGACCACGTCCGTCGGATGGCGGAAGAAGTCGCTGACGAACGGCAACGAGGCAGTGAAGTCCGCACCAACGACGATGGGAACCTTGGCCAGCTCAAAGACGATGGCGAGCGCGACGATGAGGCGCTCGAGGACCGGCTGCGCCACGATGGCAGCAGCCACGAGACCGACTGCAGCGAAGCCGAGCGACAGCAGCGGCATCTCGGGGAGTATCAGGAAGGCCACGAACCCGACGATCACATTGACGAGCGGCACGAGCTCGGTCTTGCTGAGACTCGGGAGGGATGGGCCGAGCCGCAGGGCCAGGATGGCAAGGACGCTCACGCCGGCCATTGCGAGGCGAGGAGCAACGGGGAGGGCTGCTGCGCCGACCAAGAGCAGAGCAACAACAGCGTGCGTCACCGTGTGACCACGCCTCACCAGGCTCCGAACGTCGCGACGCCGCGGAGCCTCCCCGAATTCAGGCTGTGCCATTCCTTGGATATCGGCGTCGGCGGGCGAAGCCTGAGAGCATTCACGAGTCGAGAACGGGCGCAGCACTGGGCGAATTCGGTAGCGTTGCGGCATGAGTACTCGCTACTTCACCCCCAAGCTGTTCTCCTTCCTACGCGATCTCGAAGCCAACAACGACCGAGAGTGGTTCACCGCCAACCGAGACCGCTACGTCGACGATGTCCAGGAACCGGCGCTGGACTTCATCAACGACTTCGCCAAGCCGCTGAGCAAGATCTCGCCGCACTTCGTCGCCGATTCACGAACCGTGGGAGGTTCCCTGTTTCGGATCCACCGCGACACCCGCTTCAGCAAGGACAAGACGCCGTACAAGACGAACACCGGGGTGCAGTTCCGGCACATCAGGGCCAAGGACGTCCACGCCCCCGGCTTCTATCTCCACCTCCAACCGGGTGAGTGCTTCATGGGCGTCGGGATCTGGCGACCGGAGACGAAGACTGCGTATGCGATCCGAGCGCACATCGACGAGAACTCGGGCAAATGGAAGCGGGCCGCTCACGGCACGGCCTTCCGGTCGGTATTCGAACTCGGTGGCGACAGCCTCGTACGGCCGCCCAAGGGATACGACGCCGATCACCCGCTGATCGACGACTTGCGACGCAAGGACTTCATCGCCTCGTTCCGCCTCACACAGAAGGCCATCACCTCAGACACGTTCATCGACGACTTCGCCGGCCACTGTCGAACCGCACGCCCATTCATGCGATTCCTGTGCGAAGCCGTAGGCCTCGAGTTCTAGGCTCGCTCCGCTCGCAGTACTGAGTAGCAAGTAGCGAGTACTCAGTACTTGCGACTTGAGACTTGAGACTCGGTGGGTCGATCGAGCCGCAATGAGCGTACGGCCTCCGCCAACCGCTCAGCCCGACCAGGCTGGCCTATGACCCATCCGTCGGATCGAAGGTGAGGCGGCTGTCGGCGTACGTGCCGGCCCCGACGCTGACACCGATGGACGCCGCGTTGCTGTCGCTGAGCGCGCGATCGGCTGCGTTCGCTTCGAGCACCCGTTCGAGCTGACCGATTCGGTCGTTCCTCGCTTCCAACTCGCGCTCGAGGCGCTTCGCGTCGGCGGCGACCTGCTCGAGGCGTGCGATGTGGGCGGTTCTGCGCTCGAGCTCTTCACGGAGGGCCTGCGTCTCTGCGGCCTCTTCCTCCGAAATGGCTCCGGGCTCGGCGTCGGCGGCCCCGTCGACGGCTTCGGCCGCAGCGACGCCGGCGTCGGCGAGACTGGTCTCGGCCAGTTCCATCCATTCGTCGCGCTCGGCCTGCAACGCCTCGATCCGCTTCGCCGCTTCGTCGAGGCGGCGACCGAGACCCGCTGCTTCACGTTCCGCCATCTCCGCCCTCTCCTGGGCGCCGGAGTCGGCAGCGGACCCGCGCGCCTCGACCAGCGCCGCCGTGAGCTCATCCACTTCCCGTTCCAGCAGCGTCGAGCGTTCGCGCAGAGCCGTCATCTCGGTTGTCGACACCGCCGGCGCCGAACGGCGGGTGAGGCGCCCGACGGCATAGCCGATCAGGGTCGCCAGGGCCATGAAGACGATGATCTCCCCGACCAGATACGTGCTTCCGCTCATGGTTGCTCTCCTAGTGCACTCGCGGGAGCGAGTACGAACTCCACGCGTCGATTGAGGGCCCGGCCGGCCGGGGTTCCGTTGTCTCCGATCGGCTGTGTTTCGCCGTATCCGACCGCGAGGACTCGGGCACCGTCGATGCCCGCTTCGGTGAGCCACGATCGTGCGGACTCCGCACGATCCATGCTGAGTTGGAGGTTGAAGTCATCCGACCCAACGGAGTCCGTATGTCCTTCGATGATCATCCCGAGCGTCGGGTTGCGGGCCAGGATCCCGGCCGCGACCGGCATGAGTGCCAGCAGCTCGGGCGTGAGCTCGGAACTGCCCGTTGGGAAGGTGGCCCCACCGCGCAACTCGCCGGTGATCACGTCGTCGTCGATCGTGACCTCCCATTGCGGTACCGGCTCGAAGGCAACGAAGGCCAGCGGGAGACGGAAGAGCGAGAAGGTGGTGTCGATGTTGCGTCCGACCTCGAGGTCGTTGATGACCGCGTCGGCTCCAAATACCTGGACTGCGGTGCCGGCGATCATTTGCGCCACGGCTTCGTTCGGCATGGTGCCCGTCAGACGAACGGTGCCATCCCCCGGCGCTTCGGCACGCACCAGCGGAGGCGCGAACCCGGTGACCAACACTTCGTCGCTGACGACGACGTCCGACCCGAGCGCCTGCTGCATTGCCCCAACGAACTGGGCCTTCCGTTCCTCCGTCGGTGCGAGGCCGGTGACGACCGCCTCGGTTCCGGTCACTCGTACGGACGAGGTCCCCACGATCGGGAGCCGGGCAACGATCACGGGAGCCATCGACACCCAAGGCGCCGATTCCAGGGTCTCGTCGACGACGAGCTGATTGTCCAGCAAGGGTGCGTAGATCAACTCGGCGAGCGCGCCCAGTTCCGCCGCAGCGGCAGCGTCGGGCAGTGCGCCCTCGATCAACACCCGCCCTCCCTCGAGGGTGGCCCGCAGATAGGCTCGGCCCTCCGGCACCTGAGTCGACGAGACCGTACTGGGTGTCGGCTCGGCCTGGGTCGTCGACGTGGGTGCAACCGGGTCCGTGCCGGGGCCGGCGACGATCGGAGGATCATCCTCTTCGAAGCGGATGGTGCGGATTCCCTCGACACCCGTCAGGGCCGCATCGGCAGCATCGTGCAGGGAAGCCGGCGCTGCAATCACGGCGTCGCGGCCGTCGATCCGTATCGAGTCGACCTGGAGACCGGCATCGTCGAGCGCTGCCGTCGCCCGCTCGGTCAAGTCGTCCTGCGTGCCGTAGACGCCCACGACCAATGCACCGGCGACGACCAACAACCAGGCGACTCCGAGGCCGATGAGTCGAAGCCTTCGTGAGCCCATTCCGGGCAACCTCCATGTGCGAGCGCTGTATGCCGGACGTGGCTGATTCCGGCGACTCTTGCGTTATCGGCCTAGGGTCGGCGTGCTTGAGAAGAGCCGATGAGGAGGCCGCGTGAGGATCGTTGTCGCCGGCGGCGGTATCGCCGGGATCAGCGCCGCATACGAGCTTGCTGCGCGGCACACCGTCACCGTCCTCGAGCAGGAACCACACCTTGCGTATCACACGACCGGCCGCTCGGCCGCCCTCTTCACCGAGAACTACGGAGACGGCACCGTACGACCGCTCACCGCAGCGAGCCGGAGGTTCTTCGACGATCCTCCGGACGGCTTCGCCGACCACCCCCTCCTCTCAGATCGGGGCACGCTCACCATCGCACGGGCCGATCAGCTCGACCGCGCCGAACAACTCCATGAGGCTGGAAGCAGCCGGAGCGACGCCGTCGAGATGCTCGATCCAGGCGCAGCCACGGCAATGTGCCCGGTCCTCCGGTCGGAGCTCCTCGCCGGGGCAGTGTGGGAGCCGGAGGCCGCCGATATCGACGTGGCCGCACTCCACCAGGGTTTCGTACGAGGGACGCGAAGCCGGGGCGGAACAATCCGATCCTCGGCTGAGCTCACGTCGGCGACCTGGTCGAAGAACGGATGGCGGATCAACGCCGGCGACGACGTCATCCGGGCCGACGTCCTGGTCAACGCGTCGGGCGCCTGGGCCGATGTGGTCTCGACCCGCTGCGGTGTCGAGCCGATCGGCTTCGTTCCGCGGCGACGTACGGCCTTCATGGTCACTGCGCCCGGTGGGGCAGCCGGCTGGCCGATGATCATCGACGCCGACGAGGCCTTCTACTTCAAGCCGGACGGCGGGCAGCTCCTCTGCTCTCCCGGCGACGAGACGCCCTCGGCGCCCGTCGATGCCCATCCCGAGGAGATCGACGTCGCCACCGCTATCGATCGCATCAACATGGCAACGACCCTGGGCCTCCGCCACGTGCGATCGCAATGGGCGGGTCTCCGTACCTTCGCACCCGATGACGCCATGGTGATCGGTCGCGACCCCTCGACCCCGAGCTTCGTCTGGCTCGCCGGCCAGGGCGGCACGGGCATCCAGAGCGCCCCCGCGGCAGCTCGGTTTGTCGCCTCCATCGTCGAGGATCTCCCGCCGCCACCCGACATCCTCGCTGCTGGACTCGACCTCGAAGGAGTCGATCCGGCGCGGTTCCGCGGATTCTGATCGAGGTAGCCGCCACCCGGCTCCTAGCGTTGACCTCATGCGACGAATCACCCCCGGGCCAGGCCAGGAGTCGGTCTGGGATTATCCACGTCCACCACGTGTCGAGGCCGAACGGCGACCCGCCCGCATCGTCCTCGGCGGCACGACGATCGCCGAGACCACACGAGCCCTCCGCGTGTTGGAGACGAGCCATCCACCCGGGATCTACCTTCCACCCGAGGACTTCTTGGCCGGCGTGCTTCTGCCGAACGACCGGCGCACGGTGTGCGAATGGAAGGGCGTCGCCGCCTACTGGGATCTGCAAGTCGAGAGTCAGCCGCAGATTCGTGCGGCGGCCTGGAGCTACCCCGAACCGCGTCCCGGATTCGAGGAGCTCGCGGGCTACATCTCGGTCTATCCCGGCCGCGTTGACGCGTGTTTTCTCGGCGACGAGCGAGTGGCAGCCCAGGAGGGCGACTTCTACGGCGGCTGGATCACCGGCGAGATCGTCGGACCGATGAAGGGTGCTCCGGGCACGTGGGGTTGGTAGGCGGCACCAGTCGTCAGTCGCTCGCCTTCTGTTCGTTTCGTCCGACGCCGGAACCGGCGCCGTACAGTTGGCGAAGTCTCCGTTTTGATCGATGAGGAGTTGACGTGCAGGTTCGAGGCCCAATGATCGTCGGTGCCATCGGTGCGCTGGCCATGATCGGTGCGATTGCGTACGGGATGGCATCGGGCGGGTTCACCGATGAGTTCCGAGCCGTGCTCGACCTTCCATGGGGACAGGTCACGCTCATCGATCTGGCCGCAGGCCTCCTCCTCATCGGGGCCTGGATCCTCTGGCGTGAAGGGTCGGTTGTCCGTGCGGTTCCTTGGTGGGTAGCGATGGTCGCCACCGGCAATCTCGCAGCAGCGCTCTACGTCATCTGGGCGGCGCGGCGCTCGACGTCCATGATCGACTTCCTCACCGGTGGACGTGCGGCCTGACGGTCACTGCAATCCGAGCGCACGCCGCGTCTGCGGGCCGACGATTCCATCGATGGTGAGTTCGAGCGCCGTCTGGAACGCGATCACTGCGGCTTCCGTCATCGGCCCGAAGACCCCGTCTGCTCGCCCCGGGCTGAAGCCCTCACGGCTCAGCTCCTCCTGGAGCACCAACACCTCGTCACCCCGGCTCCCCCGCCGCAACGTCGCGGTAATGGTCTGTTGTTCCTCGGGTGGAGCGACGAGCTCGTAGGCCTCGGCCAACGCACGTTTCGACGCGCGACCGAACAACCCGTCTGCTTCGAGGTCGGCCTCGTCCTGGAAGTCGAGCACTGCGGCCTCCGTCACCGGGCCGAAGTCGCCGTCGGCGACGAGGGAGTAGCCGATTGCCGCCAGAACCTCCTGGAGCCGTCGCACATGGAGCCCGACGTCGCCGAGCCGGATCGCGTACGAACCGTCGAAGGCCGGATCGGAGATCCCGTCGTCCGTTGCGTTACCCCCGGCGGCCACGAGCCCCGGATACGAGTTGACCAGCGTGCCGCTGGGGTCGCGGAGCTCGAAATGCAGATGCGCCGGTGTGTTCTCGGCGCTCTGGCTGTCGCCGACCCACCCAATCAACTGGCCTGCTTCGACCCGCACTCCGGGAACGATCCCGTCTGCGATGCCCCATGCAGCGCCATCGTCGGTACCCGGAGAGTCGTTGTTGAGATGGAGATAGCTGCTCTGCCACCCGTCGTCGTGGTCGATCACCACGCTGCAGCATCGCGCGGGATTGAGATGCTGCCGGGCCGTCCAGTTCACGAGCCGCACGACGCCGTCGGCTGCGGCAACGACCGGCACGCCTTTGTCGGCGAAGATGTCCTGTGAGGAATGGGCCCCGTGGTAGCGAGCCGCCCAGAATGTGTCCGTGAAGTCGTGCTCGCCGTCGACCGGGAAGACCAGCTCGTAGTCGGTTGGAGTGCCGAGTTCACCGGCCAGCGCAGGGGCTCCGGCGAACACCGTCGCGAGGACGGCAAGGGTGGCCAGCCAGCTCCGCAGGGGACGTGCGAAGGATCGTGTCATCTGACGTACATCGGAGAAGGCCGACCCGACCTGAGGAGTTCGCCCAGCACGAACGGAATCGCGCTACAGCCGGAGGCCTCGTTTTGCCGAAGACAGTTGGGAGCCCCACGCAGCCGACGGATTGGCTGCGGCAACGCAAAGGAATGCAATGGGTACGGGCACGTCCCCCACGGTCCGCATCACGCTGTCGCTCTCTCTCCCCCTCCTCCTGATCGCCGCCTTCACGTTTGCCCGCGGAACCGAAGCGGAACCGGCCTTCCCCGGGGTCGACGAGCCACAGTTTCTGACGTGGGAGGGCGAGCCATTCGATGATGGGCTCAACCACTACATCGTCTCGCTCGAAGCGACCGCCGTCGAAGACCAAGGTCGTCTCCACCGCGACGACGCCGGCACACTGACAGTCGACACAGATTCCGCCCACGGGATCACCGTCAGCGTCGATGAGCTACGCGACGTCTTGAGCGGCGACTCGGTCACCCAGCTCGCCGCCTCCGATGCCGCCGAACTGCTCCGAACGATGCCGGGTGTCGCCGAGGTTCGGACGCTCGGCTTCGGCTTCGCCGCTGTTGCCGGCGACATCGAGCTCGGAGAGCTCGGGGCGCTGCCGGGCGTGGTCGGCGTCGACCGTGACCCTGCCTTGACTGCGGCGACGGTTGACGAGTACTACCCGTCACAATGGGCACTCGAGAACGACGGCGAGTCGCCGGAGAACTGGCCGTTGCTCGATGATGCCGATATCGATGCACCCGGCGGATGGCACCGCACACGCGGGGCCGGTGTGATCGTTGCTGTGATCGACTCCGGCGTCGACATCACCCACCCCGACCTCTCGGCGAACATCTGGCGCAACCCTGGGGAAGTGTGCGGCAACGGCGTCGACGACGACGGCAACGGCTATGTCGACGATTGCACCGGCTGGGACTTCGCCGCCAACGATCCGGGTGTCGAGGACCTCAACGGTCACGGCACCCACGTCGCCGGGATCATCGCCGCCGAGGCCAACAACGGCATCGGCATCGCCGGCGTCGCCTACGAATCGACGGTCATGCCGCTCAAGATCGGTGATCAGACTCCGGCGCTCAGCGCAGCCATCGAAGCCTTCGCCTACGCCATCGACAACGGTGCTCGCGTGATCAACGCGTCGTGGATCGTCGAAGACGTGAACGCCGCAACGTATCTGGAGCCGGCGATCGCTGCAGCCGAAGCAGCTGGTGTCCTCGTCGTTGCGGGAGCCGGGAACAGCGGCAACAACATCGACTCACACCCCGTGTACCCGGCCTCTTCTCCGAATCCGAATGTCATCGCCGTGGGCGCCTCGACACCCCAGGACGAACGAGCGCCCTATTCCGGATTTGGACCGTCGAGTGTCGATCTGTTTGCACCGGGAGAGCACATTGCGAGCACCATGCCCGGCGGCTCGTATGCGGCGTTCAGCGGCACGTCGATGGCGGCACCCATGGTGTCCGGCGCGGCGGCACTCCTGTGGGCGGCCACCCCAACGGCGACGGCTGCCGATGTGAAGGCCGCACTCCTCGACGAAGTCGACGGTTCGGGTCAAGGTGTCTCGGCATTCCGCGACCTGGCCGTGTCGGAGGGACGCCTGAACATCGAGGAGTCCATCTACACGCCCCTGTTCCGGCCGGGGCTCATGTTCACATTCCACGAGTTCAACGGCTTCGAGCCAGACACCATGCACACCGTCCTGGTGCAGGCTCAGGCGATCGATCCCACCATCGCCGAGCCGGACACCCCCACGCAGTACCGGCTGGGCCTGTACGTGCCAAAGGGTGGGCAACCAATGGCGGTCACCGGATACCCCGTCACGCATCGCAGTGACGGCATCACGACCAACGTCCTCACCGACGGGACCGGCCGAGCCCTGCTCGGCACGCCGTTGACGTCCGACCAACGCACGGCCCTCCACGCCGCCGGCGATGTCACCACACTCGAGATGCAACTCCCCATGGGCACGTATGCGCTCGTCATGGAGATCGTCGATGTCACCAACCCGGGAGCGCCGGTCACCGAGGGCGACCCATCGGCCGTGTTCTTCTTCGTCGGCGAGGACGGCTCGGTGACCGAGATGCCCGGCGACCCGATTGGTGGAGGTTCCGGTCCCGGGGGCGATGACGGCGACGAACCCACGACAACGCTCGATGTCGGCGGTGGCGACGGCGTCTCGACGACCACTCCGGACGAGATCGATCCCCACAACGACCCGTGCATCGGCTTGTTCACGGGCGGAAACGACGACGACGACAGCGACGACGACGACGACGACAGCGACGACGACGACGACAGCGACGACGACGACAGCGACGACGACGACAGCGACGACGACGACGACAGCGACGACGACGACAGCGACGACGACGACGACAGCGACGACGACGGCGACGGCGACGGCGACGGCGACGGCGACGGCAACGACAACGACAACGACAACGACAGCTTCATCGACTGCGATCCGCAGGACGGCACCGGTGACGGCTCCGGCGGCAACAGCGACGGTTCGGGGGCCGATGGCTCCGGCACCGATGGCGACGGCTCGGATTCCGATGGAACCGGCGACTCCGGTGGAGACTCCGGTGACGGCGGCTCGGACGGGGACGAGGGCGACACGACGACTGACCCGAACGATGGCGGGACTCCGACCACGACCACGCCCGGCGACGGACCCGGCGATGACGGCACCACGTCGACAACGAGCACCACCGTGCCCGGGAATGGCGAACCAGGTTCCGACGCCGCCGGCATCCGGATCACGGACGTCGACCCGGCGTTCGGGCCGACCGCCGGCAGCACCCTCGTGACGATCACCGGTGTTGACATGCCGGAGGATCCGATCGTGTGGTTCGGTGAACGTACTGCCACGGTGGTTGCGGTTGCGGCACCGACCTTCATCGTCGTCGAGACTCCGCCCGGCCCAGAGGGGCAAGCCGACGTCCGAGTGAAGGATCGGGACTCTGACGACGAAGCCGTCTACGTCGACGGATACCTGTACACGGATGCGGAACCCGGCGATCCGTCGACAACGACCACTACGACGACCACGACCACGGTCCCGAGCGAGGAGCCGGACGACACGGTGCCCGACGAGACAGACGCAACGGTCCCCGACGACGCCGGCCTCACACCCAACGCCAATCTCGATCTGTGGATCGGGAGCAAGCTCGTGACACCGCAGGGGCTGAACCTCGCCCCGGTTGCGCTGGACAGTCCGATCGCGACGATGCCCGTCCTCGGTTGGCTCGGCGTCCTGTGCGAGACCCCAGAGTGCCGGGGGTGGGTGATCGAGGGTTGAACAGATCGGGAAGCTGAGCCGGCGACTCCCCTCAGTCGGCGACTCGTCGCAATCCAACACGCTCGATCGCTCGACCTTGGAGCGACCTCACCGTCAACCGCCAGCCTTCGACGACAACCGACTCGCCAACACGTTCCGGAATCCGGCCAAGCCGGTCGAGCATCAGACCGGCGACCGTCGCGTAATCGCCGCTCGGCAATTCAACGCCGAGATCGACCAAGTCGTGCATCGGGAACGTCCCGGGAAGAACCAGCGACCCGTCCGGCATACGGCGTGCCGAAATCACGTTGACGTCGGTCTCGTCGTAGATCTCACCGACGATCTCCTCGAGCAGGTCCTCGACCGTGACCATCCCCTCCGCCCCACCGTGCTCGTCGATGACGATCGCCATCTGCTCTCGCTCGGCTCGCAGGAGGTTCAACGCATCCAGAACCCGCACGGTCTCGGGAATCATCGGGGCCGGTCGGGCGGCATCACGCACGGTTCCATCGGCGATCAGCTCCCGCATGTGCGCAACGCCGATGACGCTGTCCAGGTCGTCGCCCTCGATGACGGGCGCCCGGGAGTGGCCTCGTTCTGCCAACGCTCGCAAGCCTGCGGCGGCCGACATGTCGGCGTCGAGGGTCGCTACTTCGCGACGCGGAACGAAGATCTCTCGAAGCGGTCGCGTGCTGATCTCGAATGCGCCGCTGATGATCGATCGCTGGTCCGGCCGCAGGACCGACTGTGTCGTGACGAGCTCCTGGAGCTCCTCCTGCGTGACGTCCTCTCGCTGCTGGTCGGGGTCGCCGCCGACGAGACGCACGACCAGATTGGTCGACCAGCTGAGGAGCAGCACGACCGGCCGTGCGAGCACTCCGATCCCAACCAGCGGCCGAGCTGCAAGGAGCGCCCAGCGTTCTGCTCGTTGCATCGCAACCCGCTTCGGGGCGAGCTCACCGGCGACCAGGGTGATGAACGTAAGGACACCAGTCACGAGGATCACCGCGACCGGCTCGGCTGCGCCGCCGAGAAAGCCGAGCGGCTCGACGAGCGGCTCGGCAATGGCAATCGCAGCAACGGCCGACGCCAGGAAACCGGCGAGGGTGATTCCGATCTGGATCGTCGCAAAGAACTGGTTCGGATCACGAGCGAGGCGCCCGACGATCCGTCCCGTCTCGGACTCGGCTTCGAGGCGAGCCAGCTGCCCTTGGCGCAGCGAGATCAGGGCGATCTCCGTCCCGGAGAACAACCCGTTGATCACCACGAGCACCGCAACGATGACAAGCTGAAGCCACGGCGCGTCCATGACGCCAGTGTACGAGCCTCTTACCGAGTACCCCTTGCGGGTCGATGTACATCGCCCTCAGACAGGTAGATCGACCGCAGGAATGACTCGGGTTCCGAGTAGTTCGACCCCGTGCGGTGTCGTGAGGCCATGGGGAGTGCCGAACTCGACCCGCGATGCGCCTGCGGCGAACACTCGTGAGACCTGGATCGCAACCTCGGACGACGTGCCGGCGAAAGCGAACCGGTCCAACACCTCGTCGGGAATCGCTCGTCCCGCGGCGGCCGGATCACCGGCCGCGAGTCCGGCGCGCACCGCGGCGAGGACCTCCACATCGACCTCGTACGTCGGATCCAGTTCGGCGACGACGTCGAGGTACATTGCCACTTCCCGGCGAGCTCGTTGTCGCGCCGCCGAACGATCCTCATCGACCACAGTCACGGCCCCCAACACGATGCCGGTGGTACTGCCCGACTCACCGAGCTGCCGCCGAACGTACGGGGCGATGTCGGGATTCGCCGTGCCACCGACCTTCACCTCGTCTGCGTCAATACGGCCGGCCATCGCTACCGTCCTCGGTCCCCAGGCGCCGATGAGGAGCTCGACACCGGAGCGGAACGGGGCGTAGGCCAATTGCGTACCGGGATCGAGCCGATAGACCTCGCCGGCGAACCCGGCATGATCGCCTTCGAGCAACGCAGCCACGACCCGCCAGGCTTCTTCGAGACTCCGCAGCGGTCGTGACTGGCTGATCCCGACAGCGTCCAGCCAGCTACCCCGGGCGAGGCCGAGATAGGCCCGCCCGTGTGAGGCCATGTCGAGGAGAGCGGTTTGGCCGGCGATTTCGTACGGGTGAAGTGAGTACGGGTTGAGACAGGCCGGACCCAAGACGACTCGTTCGGTGGCCGCAGCCATCTCGAGGAGCGGGCCGATCGGCGGCTGGTACATCAGGTCCCCATAGACACTGAGCACGTCGAAGCCCACGGCTTCGGCTGCGGCCGCGATCGTCGCGTACTCGCCCGGTTGTTTGTCCGATTGGAGTGCGAGCCCGAACCGGCGCCCGGACGTCACGTTCGTTCGTCCGTAGTCATGCGGCTCACCCCGATCTGCTCGATCCGCATGATGCACCGCTCATCGGGATCGGGGCATGCCACCTCTTGGTCATGAGCCATCCAATCCGCCGACGCGATCGCTCGTTGTTTGGCCGGGAGCAACGGCAACACTGCGGCAAGCGCGTAGATGCAGAAGTGTTTGCCGTCGGGAATTCTCAGCTCGCTGCTCCGCGTGACCTCGAACCAGTCCCCGACCTCCAGCCCACAGACGGACCGTCCTTCGATCCGATCAACCGTTACACGAAGGTCCGCTAGGTGCATGACGTCCTCTGCGAACTCGCCGCCGCTCGATGTCAGTTCAGCGTGCATTCGGCGAGCGTACATCTCGATCGGCGTCAGCGGCGGCGTCTGGCCTCACGCCCTGCATCGCCCCATTGGCGAATGGTCTTGGTGATCCGATCAACGACGGTGGAG
>JASJAX010000145.1 GCA_030066755.1 Acidimicrobiia bacterium | reverse complement strand
GTAGGTGAACGTGTCGGTGCCGTTGAAGTCCGCAGCGGGGGTGTAGTCGAAGGACCCGTCCGGGTTGAGAGTGAACGATGCTGCGGAGCCGGGTGGGGTGATGAGGGTGGCGGTGAGTCCGTCGCCTTCGATGTCGGTGTCGTTGTCGAGGACGCCGCTTGCGGCGTTGACGGACAGTGGGGTGTCTTCGAGGGTGCCGTAGGCGTCGTCGACGGCGATGGGGGCGTCGTTGTCGGGGTCGACGGTGATGGTGAACACCACGGGAGGCGACGTGTCGTCGCCGCCGTTGGCGACACCGCCGTTGTCGGAGAGTTCGATCGTGATGTTGGCCGTCCCGTAGGCGTTGGCGGCGGGCGTGAACGCCAACAGGCCGGTTGGTGAGACGGAGGGGGCGACGCTGAAGAGGCTGGGATTCGTGTTCCCGATCACATTGAACGCCAAGGCTTGCCCGGATTCATCGGCTGGTCCAGCCGAGATGCCGGTCGCCCACGCCGTTGAGTATGCGCCGGAGTCTTCGAGCACGGTGACGTTGCCGGCGGGGGTGAAGCCGGGTTCGTCATTGACCGCGGTCACCGTGATCGTCACGGTGGCGGTCGTTGAGAACAGGAGGCCGTCGTGGGCCCGGTAGGTGAAACTATCGGTGCCGTTGAAGTCCGCGATGGGGGTGTAGTCGAACGAGCCGTCCGGGTTCAGCGCGAAGGACTGTGCCGAGCCGGGGCCGGCAACCAGGGTTGCGGTGAGCGGATCGAGTTCCGGGTCGGTGTCGTTGTCGAGGACACCGGACGCAGCGTTGACGGACAGCGGTGTGTCCTCGAGCGTCCCGTGCGCATCGTCGTTCGCGACGGGCGCATTCTGCGGGGTGACGGTGATGGTGAATACGAGTGGTGCCGAAGTGTCGTTCCCGCCGTTGGCGATACCCCCGTCGTCGCCCAACTCGATGGTGATGTCGGCAGAGCCGCTCGTTGCAGCTGCGGGGGTGAAGGTGAGGGAACCGTTCGAGGCCACTGAGGGAGTGACGCCGAACAGACCGGGGTTGGTGTTGCTGGTGATCGTGAACGTGAGTGATTGGCCTGCCTCGTCGGCCGGGCCGGCAGTAATGCCGGTGGCCCACGCTGCGGAGTACGGACCGGAGTCTTGGGCGACGGTGACGTTGCCGCCGGGGGTGAAGGCGGGTTCGTCGTTGACCGGTGTCACGGTGATGGTGGCGGTGGCGGTGGTGGAGAAGTCGCTGCCGTCATAGGCCCGGTAGGTGAACGTGTCGGTGCCGTTGAAGTCCGCAGCGGGGGTGTAGTCGAAGGACCCGTCCGGGTTGAGAGTGAACGATGCTGCGGAGCCGGGTGGGGTGATGAGGGTGGCGGTGAGTCCGTCGCCTTCGATGTCGCTGTCGTTGCCCAATACTCCGGGTGCGGTCACGTTGAGCGTGGTGTCTTCGATTGTGCCGTAGGCGTCGTCGGCAGCGATGGGGGCGTCGTTGTCGGGGTCGACGGTGATGGTGAACACCACGGGAGGCGACGTGTCGTCGCCGCCGTTGGCGACACCGCCGTTGTCGGAGAGCTCGATGGTGATGTCAGCCGAGCCGAACGCGTTGGCGGCCGGGGTGAACGTCAACACACCGGTCGGGGAAACGCCGGGTTGGGTTGCGAAGAGCCCGGCGTTGGTGTTGCCGATCACGGTGAACGTCACCGTTTGGGCGGCTTCATTGGCGGGGCCTGCGGTGATACTCGTTGCCCATGGCGCCGAGTAGGCACCCGAGTCCTCGAGCACGGTGACGTTACCGCCGGTGGTGAAGCCGGGCTCATCGTTCACCGCAGCGACCGTGATGGTGACTGTGGCGGTGGTGGAGAAGAGTGCTCCGTCGTAGGCGCGGTAGGTGAAGGTGTCGGTGCCGTTGAAGTTGGCGACCGGCGTGTAGGCGAACGATCCGTCGGGGTTGAGCGTGAACGAGGCAGCGGACCCTGGGGGAGCGACCAGGGTGGCGGTGAGCGGGTCTGTTTCAGGATCGGTGTCGTTGTCGAGAACGCCAGAAGCAGCGTTCACACTCAACGGAGCGTCCTCCAACGTCCCATACCCGTCATCACTCGCCGAGGGTGCCGAGTTGGGGAGTACGACGGTCGCTGCCGCCGAGAACTCCGAGGTCGAGCCGTAGGTGGGGCCGGCGTCGTGCGTCAACGTCGCAGTCAGCTCGTCGCCGACGAACCCCGAGAACACCGCCGTGTACGACGCAGCGCCACCCGGATGCGAAATCGTGTCGCCGTACTCGTAGGCCTCGCCTTCGCCGTGCCCGCTCGGGTCGATCCCGGACGGGTTGGAGAAGAACTCGACGAGGTAGTCGCCGGCTGGTGCGTCGATGTCGTAGTCGACGGTGATCCAGGGTGCGGCGATCACTGCGCTCGTGATCACTGGGAAGTTCAGCAGGTCGTTGTCGCCCGTGTCCCCGTCACCGGGGTCGTTCGGCGTGACGCCGTCGTTGTCGATGTCGATGCCCAGACCAATGTTGCCGACGATGATGTTGCGGAGGATGGCGTTGCCCGTGCCGTTGCCGCCGTTGATGGCAATTCCATCCCAGGCATTGTTCTCGATGCGGTTTCCCGCAGCCGCCGTCGTCCCACCCACGAGGTTGTTGGCTGCACCGAACTCGACTGCAACACCGTGGTACGAGTTGCCGAGGGAGCTGCCGTCGGCCGCCGCGCCGATCCAGTTGCCTTCGACCACGTTCTGCTCGGTCCCTGTGCCGGTGATCCACACGCCGTCGTTGTCGTTGCCGGAGATCACATTGCGGTCGCCAGCGTTGGTTCCACCGACGACGTTGAGTTGGGCGCCGTCGCGGATCGCCACGCCGTCGCTGCCATTCCCGAGGTCGGCCGTTCCTGCTGGGTCGGTGCCGATGTAGTTGCCCAGGACCGTGTTCGAGTCCGTTCCCACACCAACGACGTCGATGCCGTAGCTGGTGTTTCCCGAGATCACGTTCCTGTGAGCCGCGGTGGACCCGCCGACGGTGTTGCCGCTGGCGCCACCCTGGATCGTGACCCCGTTGCCCGAGTTCCCCAATGCGGCGGATCCGGTCGCATCCACGCCGATGTAGTTGCCGAGGACCTGGTTGGAGCCGCTGATGTTGATGAGCACACCCTCGCCGCCGTTGCCGGAGATGACATTCCGTGCCCCGATCGCCGTTCCGCCGAGGACATTCGCGGTGGACGTCGAGGCGACTTCGACCCCGTCGTCGGTATTCGCGATCGGGCCGGTCCCCGCCGCGGTGGTTCCGATGTAGTTGCCGAGCACGGTGTGTCCATCGCCGAAGAGTTGGACGCCGTCGTCGGTGTTGCCGGAGATCACGTTGCGGTCGGCAGCATCGGTCCCACCGATGATCCACGTGTTCCCGTCGGCCTGGATGCCGTCGCCACCGTTGCCGAGGTCGGTAGTGCCGCTGACGTTCGTGCCGATGTAGGTGCCCGCCACCGTGATGCTGTCTGCGGTGCCTCCGATGCCGTCATCGGCGAAACGGTTGATCACGATGCCGCGCACCGTGCTGCCATTGCTGCCTGTGCTGAAGACCAGACCGTCGACGTCGACATTCGTTCCGGTGCCGTTGAGTTCGACGATCGGCGAGCCAGCGAATCCCGTCTGGCTGGTGCCGTCGATGGTCACGGTTCCGGTGATCGGCGGAAGTCCCGTCGCCGCGATGCCGATCGTGTAGCTGAGTGGCGTCCCGGAATAGCCCGGCTCGCTGGTGGGAATCCCAAACGTGATCGTGTCGGCGCCTGGTAGAGCGTTCGCCTCTTCAATGGCGGCTCGCAGTGTGCAGGCCTCCAGACTCTGGCTGTTGAGCACACCGGCCGAGCACTTCCCGTCACCGGGAACGATGTCCGATTGATCGCCAGTCGAGTTGACCACGAGCGATCCTGCAACGACGGCGTTGAAGCTGAACTCAGAGGTGTCGTTGGAGGCATCGATGGCGATCGTCGTGACCTTGTCCGACAGGGTCAGTGTCGTGATACCGCTCAGGGTCCAGTCACCCGCTCCGTCCGCCGTCGTCGTGCCGACAAACTCGACACCTTCGCCGCGAGCGCTGTCGCCACCACCTGCGATCGCTTTGTAGACCTCGATCGTGCAGCCGCTGCAGGCGGTCCCAGTCACCGTCGTCATGCTCGCAGTGGCGATGACCGGAGCATCGAGACCGTTGTTACCCGTCGTCGCCAGTGTGCCTGCGGTGAGGGTGACGCCGTCGCCGGCGAGGTGCACGGTGTCGGTGGCGTTGGACTCGACCAGGTCGATGGCCAAACCGCCGTTGTTGCCGAAGACGTTTTGGCTGATGAGGTTGTTGTTCGACGCCGACCACGATGCATGGTCACCGACGATGGAGGTCCCGGCCGCCACGTTGTCGGTGATCACGTTCTTGGTGATCGTGTTCCCGGTGCCCCAGGCGACGATCCCCGCCCATCCGTCCGCTCCGTTGTTCGTGATGGTGTTGTTCTCGACCATGTTGGAGCCGTAACTCCGGTACATGTCGAGCCCCGCTTGGGCGTTCCCGTCCAGCAGGTTGCCGCGCACCGTGATGTCGCCCGAGTACTTGTCGGTGCTGTACGAGATGCTGATCCCGCTGCCGAGGCCGCCGCGGATCTCGTTGCCCTCCACCAACAAGTCACGGGCGGCGAAGCTCATCGCAAAGGCATCGGTCTCGGCGAAGCCGATGAGGTTGTTGCGAATCGTGCCACTGGACAGCGTGTAGTAGGCATACATACTGCGGTACTGGCGGTTGCCCGCTCCTGGATCGACGACCTCGGAGGGCCCGGATCCGAGCACGCTCTCCTCGACGAGGATGCCGGTGAGCTTGTCATTGAGCCCGCCGGCGGTGACGAGACCGTCGAAGAAGAACCGGCTGATGGCGAGACGCCGCACGGTCGAGTTGTCTGCGGTGGAGGTGACGCGGAGTCCGGTGTTGACCACGCCGTCGCCGAGCAACTCGAGCTCGGGGCCGGCGACCTGGCCCAACGCGACCCCTTCGACCCCGACCGTGCCGCCGGTGCCGAGCATGGTCGGGTTGGCGTCCCAGACGCTTGTCCCGTCCGTGAAGTAGTAGGCGGTGCCGTCGATGACGGTCTGGGCTCCACGTACGACCGGTAGCTCGGTCGTGACGGCGACGCGCCACCATTGGTTGCCGGGCGTGTCCTTGGCATTCGGACCCTCAGCAGGAACGAAGCGCATCGCATTCGGGCCGGAGACGGAGTTGGCGTTCTGGATGAACTGGCGCATCGATCCCTGAACGGAGCGCAACGTCACCGCCGGATCGTCATCCTGGCTGTCGCCGCCGACGACCGTCGTGACGACGTTGAACGAGAACCCGAAGTCGATGGCGGATACGTTGGCGTTCGTGATCTGCGTCTTCGCCAGATGCTCCGCGCCGCTGTGCCAAATGGCCAGGTCGTCCGACACCCCGGACCGGCGCCCGCCGTAGCAAGGGCCGGCGGTCGGATCATTGATGGTGCCGCCGATGCCGTCGGCGCACTCGGAGATCGACGGACCGTAGGTCTGCTCCGCCCAGACGTCCGTAGCCAGCCAACCGCCGCCGGTGTCGATCCCAGCGCCGGGTTGGATGGTGAGCGAGTCGACGACGACGAAGTACTTGCCGTTGCTGAGTCCGGGGAATGAGTAGTCGCCGTTGGCATCCGTCTGCGTGGTTCCCTGGAAGGTATCGGTGGCCTCGGCAACGCCGTCGCCGTCTACGTCGAGGTAGAGGTGCACGTCGACGTTCTCGGCGCCGGGGTTGCTGGCATCGCCGACGACACCGTCGTTCAGCACGTCGCCGGCGATGTCTTCGAAGACGGTTCCGGAGATGGAGTAACCGACGAGTGCGGGAGCGAGGTTGAGAACATACGCAGCGCCGTGCGAGTTTCCGCCGTCGTCGTCGAGCTTTGCGGTCACGACGATGTCGATGACACCGTCGCCGTCGAGGTCGCCGAGCGCACCGATGTCGGTCCCGAAGACGTCGTAGTCATCGAGGGTGGCCGTGAAGTTGCCGGCGGTGTCCGAGATCTTCTGGAAGCCTTTGACGGTGCCGTTGGAGTTCAGGAACACGACGTATGCGGCACCGCGCCCGCCCCCGCCGTCGCCGTCGCCACCCGCCCCGATGACAACGTCGAGCGTGCCGTCGCCGTCGATGTCTCCGGCACCAGAAACGCCGCCTCCGAGTTCGTCGTCGTTGCCGAGTGCGGCGGTGAAGCCGCCGGCGGTGTCGGAGATCTTCTGCTCGGCCTTGACCGTGCCGTTCGCGTTGAGGAACAGGATGTATGCCGCCCCTCGGTCGGTGCCGCCGTCATCGTCTCCGTAGGCACCGACGACCACGTCTGGAGTCCCGTCGCCGTCGAGGTCGCCGATCCCGGCAACGGCAGCGCCGAAGAAGTCGTTGCCGTTGAGTGTCCCGCCGAACCCTCCGGCTGATGCGGAGAGTTTCTGTTCGGCCTTGACCGTTCCGTCGGGGTTCAGGAGGACGATGTATACCGCGCCGGCACCGGAAGCGCCGTCGTCGTCGTACGACGCCCCCACGATGGCGTCGTTGGTGCCGTCCCCGTCGACATCGCCGATGCCCCCGACGGCGACACCGAACCAGTCGCTGTCGTCGAGGGTGCCGCCGAAGCTGCCCTCGGTGGACGAGATCTTCTGGTACCCCCTGGCTGTTCCGTTGGAGTTGAGGAAGACGACGTACGCGGCGCCGCGCTGGCCACCACCGTCGTCGTCGAGGTTGGCGCCGACGATGATGTCGCCGATGCCGTCACCGTCGATGTCCCCGAGTCCGTCGGCGGCGAGACCGAAATGGTCGCTGTTGTCGAGCGTGGCGGTGAATCCGCCTGCGGTGTCGGAGATCTTCTGCTCGGCTCGGACGGTGCCGTCTGCGTTCATGAAGAGGATGTAGACCGCGCCGCGGTTGGTGCCTCCGTCATCGTCGCCGTAGGCCCCGACGACCATGTCGTTGACCCCGTCGCCGTCGATGTCACCGATGCCATCCGCGGTGCCTCCGAAGAAGTCGTTGTCGGCGAGCGCTGGGCTGAAGCCACCAGTCGTGTCCGAGATCTTCTGATAGCTGCCGACCGTGCCATCCGACGCCGCCGTTGGCAGATCGAGGTAATCGGCCTGGCCATCGAGGTCGGAGTCGAGGGCGTCCTTGGGGTCGCCATCACCGTTCGGGTCGGCGTCTTCGGAGGCGGTCGCGGTTCCATCCCCGTCGTCGTCGGCGTCGAGGTAGTTCGGGTTGGCGTCGCCGTCGGTATTGGGTCCGGGGTTCGTCGCCGGGTTGGAGTCGGCGTCGGTGTTGGCGTCCTCTTCGAGGTCGCAGAGCCCGTCGCCGTCGGTGTCGGTGCAGTCACCGAGTTGCATCACGTAGAGAGCGCCGCGGTTCGTCCCTCCGTCGTCGTCACCCATTGCTCCCGACGCCAGGTCGATGCGGCCATCCCCATCGAGGTCGCCGATTCCGGCAACGGCTCCGCCGAAATTGTCGCCATCGTCGAGAGGTGTTGCCAAGCCGCCGGCGAGGTCGGAGATCTTCTGCTCACCCTTGACCGTGCCGCTGGGGTTGAGGAACAAGACGTACAGGGCGCCGCGGTTCGTTCCGCCGTCGTCGTCCGAGATCGCACCCACAACGAGGTCGGTCGTGCCGTCGGCATCGATGTCACCGACCGACGCCATGCTGCGGCCGAATCGGTCGTCGTCATCGAGAGCGGTACCGAACCCGCCGACGAGGTCGGAGATCTTCTGCTCACCCTTGACCGTGCCGTCGGGATTGAGGAAGAGAACGTATGCAGCGCCGCGGTTCGTCCCGCCGTCGTCGTCGTGAAGCGCCGTAACGGCGATGTCGAGGACGCCATCTCCATCCATGTCGCCCAAGCCGGCGATCGCACGACCGAACCGGTCGTCATTGCTGAGAGCTGCGTTGAGACCGCCTTGGGTGTCGGAGATCTTCTGTTCGGCCTTGACGGTGCCATTCGTGTTGAGGAAGAGGATGTGGACGGCGCCGCGGTCGAGTCCACCGTCATCGTCCAGGACCGCACCGACGGCGAGATCCCGGATGCCGTCGCCATCGAGATCGCCGATTCCCGCGACGGCGGCGCCGAAGAGGTCGATGTTGCTGAATGCTGCGTAGAGACCGCCTTGGGTGTCGGAGATCTTCTGTTCGGCCTTGACGGTGCCGTTCGTGTTGAGGAAGAGGATGTGGACGGCCCCGCGGTCGGTTCCACCGTCGTCGTCGCCAACTGCGCCGACTGCGATGTCCGGAACGCCGTCACCGTCGAGGTCCCCGATGCCCGCGACGGATCGACCGAAACGTTCGTCGGCGCCCAGTGACGCGCTGAGGCCGCCTTGGGTGGCGGAGATCTTCTGCTCTGCCTTGACGGCTCCCGACGGGTTCAGGAACAGGACGTGGATCGAGCCGGCGCCGCTGGAGCCGTCGTCGTCGCCAACGGCGCTCACTGCGACATCGGTGGTGCCGTCGCCGTCGACGTCACCGATGCTCGCAACCGCGGCGCCGAAGAAGTCATCGTTGTCGAGTATTGCCCCGAGGCCTCCGACGAGGTCGCTGATCTTCTGTTCGGCAACGACGAATCCGGGCGCTCCAATGGTGGGCGCATCGAGGTAGTCGGGCTGGCCGTCCCAATCCGCATCGAGTGCGTCCCGCGGGTCGCCGTCGCCATTCGGGTCGGCGTTCTCGGAAACGGTGAGTGTGCCGTCGCCGTCGTCGTCGGCGTCGAGGTAGTTCGGGTTGGCGTCACCGTCGGTGTTGGGTCCGGGGTTGGTAGCCGGGTTGCCGTCGGCGTCCGTGTTGGCGTCCTCTTCGAGGTCGCACAGGCCATCGCCGTCCGAGTCAGCGCATGCGCCTGCGGTCACCGTGACTGCTGCCGAGAACTCCGATGTCGATCCGAACGGCTCGGCAGTTCCCTCGGTCACCGTTGTCGTGATGATGTCACCGGTGGAGCCGGCGAAGCTCGTCGATGAGGGAGTAGGAGTTCCGCCCACCACCGACACGTCGACAGTTCCGGCGAGCGTCTCACCCTCGCCGTTTCCGGACGGATCGGCGCCGCCGGGATTCGCGAAGAACTCGATCCGGTAGCTGCCGTCCGGCACGTCGAGATCGAAGTCGATGCTGACGGTCCCTCCGCTCTCAGTGGCAGACGTGATGACCGGGTAGTTGAGGAGGCCGTTGGTACCCGTGTCGCCGTCGCCCACGTCGTTCGGGTTGATCCCGTCGGGGTCGATGTCGATTCCGAGCCAGGTACTGCCGCTGATGCTGTTGCCGAGGATCGCGATGTCGTCGGTACCGCCGCCGACGAGGTGGATCCCGTCGTTGCCGCTGCCGCGAATGACGTTTCCCTCACCCGGGTTGACTCCGCCGACGAGCGTGCCGACCGGATCGTTGTCGAACACGATCCCATAGCCGGTGTTGGGTACCGTGCCGGTCCCGGCCAGGTCGGTTCCGATCCAGTTGCCCTGAATCTTGGCTCCGGTCGACGTTGCGCTGGCGATGCGGATACCTCGCCAGTTGCCGGAGATGATGTTCCGCTGCGTTGCGGATGGACCGCCGATCTGGGCGTTGGTCGCACCGGCGTTGATGACGACTCCGTACTGGTTGCTCCTCGCGCTGCCGGCCGCATCGAGTCCGATGACGTTGCCGAATACGTCCACCCCGTCCGCGCCGGCGCCGATGTTGATTCCTCGTTCGACACTCCCCACGATGAGGTTTCCGTCGTCGGCTCCAGTTCCGCCCACCGTCACACCATCGGTGATGGCGCTGATGCCGACTCGGTTCGCTCGCAAGACCAACCCTGTGCCGTCGACGCCGATGTAGTTGCCTGCGATCACATGGCCCGAGCCGCCGCTGGTGACGATCCCGAAGTCGGGGAAGTCGCCAATCGCCAGACCGCGGACCTCGATGGTTCCTCCGGCCAGATCGAGGCCGTCCTCGTCGAGGGAGAAGCTGCTGCCGTCGAGTTCGATCACCGGACGGTTGACACCCGCCCACTCCGGTTGGGTCGTTGCATCGATCGTCATCGAAGCGGTGATCTTGGGTAGCTGGATCGTGCTCGGCGCAATCGTGAAGGTCGTTGCTCCGGAGTTCCAGTTCGTGTCGGAGGTCGGAATGTCGAAGTGGATCGTGTCGACGGTGGCCGCTGCGATGGCCTCCTCGAGAGCGGCTCGGAGGGTGCACTCGGGGTCGCTGCCGACGGTGCCGCCTGTGTTGCAGGTGCCGTCGCCGGCGTTGTTGTCGTTGGAGTCGCCGGTCGAGTTCACCGTCACGGTGGATGGATCCGTCACGGTCACGGTCACGGTGGCGAGGTCGAACCCTCCGTTCCCGTCGGAGTTCTCGTACGTGAAGGAGTCGACACCGATCCAGCCAGGGTTTGGTGTGTAGGTGACGTTGCTGCCGTTGTTGACGACGGATCCGTTTGTTCCCTGGGTGACGGCGGAAACCGTCAGTCCGTCGACGTCGGGGTCGCTGTCGTTGCCCAGTACGTCGACGACGACCGCAACGTCTCGGTCGGTGGCTGCCGAGGGATCGTCGATCGCATTGGGCGGGTTGTTCGCTCCGGTTGGGGTGACCGTGATGGTGACCGTCGCCGCGGCGGAGTCGCCGCCTCCGTCATTGGCGACGTACGTGAATGAGTCGGTCCCGCTCATTCCCGCAGCGGGGGTGTAGTCGAACGATCCGTCCGCATTGAGCGTGAACGATGCCGCGTGCGCCGGGCCGTCGGCGAGGACCGCCGACATGGGGTCGCTCTCCGGGTCGGTGTCGTTGGCGAGGACGCCAGCTTCTTGCTCTGTCCCGAAGGCAGCGAATGCATCGGTCATGGAGAGGTGTTGTGCCGCCATCCAGTCGGCGCTTCGAGGCGTGTCTGAGATACGCACCTCGTCGAGCGTTCCGTCGAGGAAGTCGTAGAAGACGCCGTCGTTGTCCCACTTGTAGGAACCGAGAATGACCTGGCCGGTCGTCGAGCTCAGGTTGGGGTTGGCGTTGTTGCCGGTCGGTGAGCCGTTGAGATAGCCCCGCAGGCGATTCGAGCCGGCCCCGTCGTCGTATGTCACGGCGAGATGGCGCCAGTTCCCTTCAGTGCCGCTCTGGTTGGGAGCAATGGAGTGCTCGTTGCCGTCGTCGTCCTCATCGAGGATCGGGACGTTGTTCTTGATGGCGAAGAGCCGGTAGTTCGTTCCACCGCCGTCGTCGATGTGGACGAGGGTCCGCCAGTTGTTCATCGCGTCGGGTCGAACCCAGGCCTCGAGAGTGAAGGAGGTGAGGCTCACGGTGCTGCCGTCGGTATGGAGGTAGTTGGGATCGTCGTCGAACTCGGCTCCCGGGCCGATCTGGGCGCTCACGAGGTCAGCTGCGTCCATACCCGTGCTGAAGGTGAGGTCGAGTCCGCTGCTCGATGAATCTTCGACCACCCCTGACGGGTCCTGGCTCATGTGCCAGACGCCGACGTAGCCGTTACTCCACACGCCTGGCGGGTTCTGTGCGTGTCCGGCGGCGTCGTTGTCGTAGTACATCCAGATGGAGTCAGTGGTGGATCCGGCGTCGATCTGCGGCACCCGTACCCACACGTAGGAGACGCCGCCGTTGTTCCAGTCCTCGATCTCGTAGTCGAGGGGTGTCCCATCGGTATCGACGAAGCGAAGATCCTGGCCCGACGCCTTCGTGCGGCCGTAGGTGATGTCCGCGGGGTCGAGGCGAACCAACACGGGGAAGTTGTTGAGTTGCCCCCGACCGGTGTTGTCGAACGTGATGGATCGGCGTAGGCGCCACTGCGGGAGGTGCCACGTACCGCCAACGGTGCTCAGCGATCCGCCCTCGGCGACGGTGTATGCGTCGTCGACAACCGCGGGCACGGCGGCGTGGGCGTTGTTGAGGTCGTGGGTGAGGGTGGCGGTGATGAGGAGGAGTGCCAGTGCGGCGATGAGGGGGCGGCCGAGGTGTTGGTACCAGGGGGCTGCTGGTTTTGGGGGTCTTGAACGCGGTTGAGGGTCATGCCCTTCTGGGTGACCC
>JASJAX010000144.1 GCA_030066755.1 Acidimicrobiia bacterium | reverse complement strand
GTCCCAGGTCTCAGGTCCCAGGTCTCAGGTCCCAGGTCTCAGGTCCCAGGTCTCAGGTCCCAGGTCTCAGGTCCCAGGTCTCAGGTCCCAGGTCTCAGGTCCCAGGTCTCAGGTCCCAGGTCTCAGGTCTCAGGTCTCAGGCGAGGGACACGAGATCCAGCATCGACTCGTCGTAGTAGCTGGTCGCGCCGTCGGGCATGAGGATGGCCCGGTCGGGGACGATGTCCTCGACGAACTCGGCATCGTGGCTGACGAGGATGAGCGTGCCCTCGTACATCATCAGGGCGTCGAGCAACGCCTCCTTGGCCTGGGGGTCGAGGTTGTTGGTGGGCTCATCGAGAAGCAACACGTTGTGACGCCCGACGACGAGCTGTGCGAGCGCCAGCTTCGTCTTCTCCCCTCCCGACAAGGTTCCGGCGTCCTGCTCGATCTTGTCGGCGAGCAGGAAGTGCCCGAGCAGCGTACGCAGCATGGAGTCCGGTTCGTCGGAGACCGCCCGCATGTGATCGAGCACGGTCGTGCCGCTGATGATCTGCTCGTGTTCCTGTGCGTAATAGCCGAGTGACACGGCGTGGCCCAGCGCAACATCGCCGAGGTCGGATGTCTCGACGCCGGCCAAGATGCGGAGCAGGGTGGTCTTCCCGGCGCCGTTGAGGCCCATGATGATCATCCGTTCGCCGCGGTCGATGTCGACATCGACGTCGACAAACACCACGTTGTCGTCGAACGCCTTCGCCAGCCCATGCGCCTTCAGGGGCGTGCGCCCGGACGGACGCGGTTGAGGGAACTTCAGGGACACGCGCTTTGCCTTGGCTCCGACTTCGGTCCGCGCTGCCTTGAGCTTGGCGACGCGGGTTTCCCAAGAGCGTGCCCGCTTGGCCATCTTCTCGGTCGATCCCTTGAAGCGGCGGATTCCCTCTTCGAGGCGGGCGATCTTCTCGTCCTGGTGCTTCCGTTCCCGGATGCGTTGCTCCCTACGTCGGTCTCGCTCGGCGACGTAGTAGCTGTAGTTCCCCCGGAAGTGCTCGGCGGAGCCGTGATCGAGGGCAATCACCGAGGTGATGGACTTGTCGAGGAGCGGCAGATCGTGGCTCACTACGAGCAGCCCGCCCTTGTACTCGTCGAGGTAGCCCATCAGCCACGCCTTGGCATCGAGATCGAGGTGGTTCGTCGGCTCGTCGAGCAGCAACGTCTCCGTTTCCGCAAAGAGGATGCGGGCGAGCTCGACGCGGCGTCGTTGCCCGCCCGACATCGTGACGACGAGCTGATCGAGTTCCTCGTTGCCGATTCCCAAGGACGACCCGAATCGTTTGGCCTCGGCCTTGGCGACGTACCCGCCTCGCGCGGTGAACTCGTCTTCGATTCGCGAGAACCGTCGGATCAGGCGATCACGATCAGCGCCGGTCGCACGCTCCATCTCGAGCCGAACGTCCTCCATACGACGTTCGAGCAAGCCGATGTCTCGGGCCATGAGGATCCGTTCGAGCGCAGTCACCCGGTCATCCTCGAGTTGCTGGAGTGCTGCTTCCTGTGAGAGGTAGCCGATGACCCCGCTGCGGGCGATGTGGCCCTCTGCGGCCTCACGTCGCCCTGCCAGCGTTCGGAGCAGTGTCGTCTTGCCCGCGCCGTTCGGACCCACCAGGCCGACCTTGTCGCCGGCCTGAAGTGAGAACGATGCATCGGAGAGAAGGCGGCGAATCCCGGCCTCGATGGCCACGCCGCGGGCAATGATCACGCGAGGAGGGTAGCCAGTAGCCGGTACGGTCGGCGTCGCCTCGCTTCCGGTAGCCAGATCGCCATCGTTGCTGGAACGGCTCCGACCGCCCCACTGTCCATCTGGCTACTGGCTACTGGCTGCTCCTCTTCAAGCCGCGAGCGATGCGGACTACGGCTGCGGCGGAATACATAGCATCGGTCTTGGACACGAGCGCCGACGCTGGCTGGACGACCAGGTGGCGGAGACCGGCGTCGTGAAACTCGCCGAGGCGCTGCCTCACGTGATCGACGGTTCCCCACAGAACGAGTTCGGCGAGACCGTCGACCGGGACCGCCTCAATGGCGGCATCGAGCTCGGCACGTGAATGGCGCTCGGGGACGAAGTCGACGATGCCGCGGTAGTCGCTGCCAAACGGATGAGGAACTCCGGCGCGTTGCCATGTGGCGGCGTCTGCGAGTAGGGCCGTGAACCGCACCGCCCGCGATCCGAGCATCGCACGTGCGGCTCGCTCGCTTCGTCCGATCACGGTGAACGCTTGCCATCCGGCGGTGATCGCGTCCGGGTTGCGCCCAGCGTCGCGAGCTGCGACGCGCACGGTCCGAAGGCTCGCCTCGTACTGCTGCGGCGAGGTCGGGAGGGTCGGATACCAGCCATCGGCGTAGACGCCGGTGAGCCGCAGCATTCGGGGCCCGTGGGCCGCAATCCAGATCTCAGGGAAGGTGGGAGCAGGTGCTTCCAGGTCCATCAGCGCGTCGTCGAAGGCGAAGAATGGTCCGTGATGAGCAATTGGGCCCTGTGACCGCAGCGCAGCCCGCACCACGGCCAACGCATCTTCGAGACGAGCGACCGGTCGCTGGAAGTCAAGCCCGTATGGCTCGACGTTCTCGCGCTCTCCTGCGCCGAGGCCAAGGATCGGGGCCCGCTTCGTCATGTGTGCCAGCGTCAGAAACGCTTGGGCCAGGGCCATCGGGTGGTGTCGGATCGCCTCCGTGACGCCGACGCCCAGATGCAATGACCCGGCGCGAGCCGAGAGATTGCCGAGCAGCGTCTGATAGTCGAAGAAGGCGTGGGGAGATGCGACGGGGTCGGCGGCCCACGTCAACTCCCGGTCCCACACTGCGGTGGGGAAGAACCCCTGGAAATGGTCGACGGTCCAGCCGACGTCGAACCCGAGCAGGCGAGCGATTCGCAGTGTCGTGTGGACCCGGCTGAGGGGTGGTTGTGTACCGACGGTGATCCCGACGGTGAACTGATCCGGCGGCACTCGCCGCCAAACCGCTGCGTCGTCGGTCACGCCCCGGTCCCGGTGAGATCGGCCAGAACCTCCCACAGCCGATCGCGCGCTCCGGGACGCTCCTCCGTTCCCATGAGTGCCTGGTGCGTCGGCCGGGATTGGCGGTCATGCCAGAAGCGACCGCTCGATTCGGCGGCTTCCGGAGCTGCAGCGAGCCAGACAAAGGTGTCTGCGCCCTGTTCGGGCGTACGGAGCAACGCACCTGTGATCTTCTCGAACGCAGGAATGCCGGATGAGACGCCCGGCGTCGCCGCCCAGCCGGGATGCATGGCATGAACCACGACGTCCTGGTCGCGCAGTTCGTCGGCCCACATCTCGGTCAGCACGACCTGCGCCCGCTTGGCCCGCGCGTAGGCAACGGCCCCTCGCCACGGTCCCGGACTGTCGAGCATCTTGTCGACGTCGAGCGGCTGGGTGTACATGCCGCCGGACGACACATTGATGATTCGGGCCGGTGCCGAGTCAACGAGGCGGGGGATGAGGAGGTTGGTGAGCAGGAAGTGGGAGACGACGTTCGTTGCGACACTGGTCTCGAGTCCCTCGTCGGTTGTGCTCCGCTCCCCCAGCAACACTCCGGCGTTGTTGATCAGGACGTCGATCGTCGCCTCGTCTTCGAGTAGGCGATTCGCAAGCGCTCTCGTCTCGCTCATGAGGCTGAGATCGGCGATCTCGCCTCGTGCCTCGGCCCCGAGTGCCGCAACGGTGGTCTCGACCTTCTTCGGGTTGCGGCCGACGACGATCACACGCGCGCCGAGCGCTGCGAGGGCACGTGCCGCCGCCTCACCGAGACCCGATGTTGCTCCCGTCACAACAATGGTCTTGCTGCTCATGTCCACGTCGACCGGTGCGTCGCCGATTTGGCGCGCCCGGAATCCGAGCTTGGTGTAGCTGAACCCCGCTGCAGCCGTGTGGCCGGCGAACGCGGCACTGCGCACGGCACGAGTGATGAGAGATGCCATGTACCGGACGTTAGGCGGTCGAACACGCCTACCCGCCGTGGACTGCACAGGCCCGCCGAACCGTATACCGTGCATACCGGCGTCGAGTTGAGGCGATATGGGCAACGTCATCACCGGCACCGGCAGATTCGTGCCGGATCGCAGGATCACCAACGAAGACCTGTCGCGCGTGATGGACACCAATCCCGAGTGGATCGAACGGCGCTCGGGGGTGAAGACGAGATACATCGCTGCGCCTGGTGTCGGCCCTTCGGACCTCGCTGCTGCGGCAGGTGCAGCAGCCGTCGACGACGCCGGGCTGACCGTCGATGACGTCGATGTCCTGATCACCGCCACGATGACACCGGACTCGTTCGCCCCCGGGATTGCGCCACTCGTCCAAACGAAGATGGGGTTGGGCCCGGTTGCGGCCCACGACATCCGCCAGCAGTGCAGCGGCTTCCTCTATGGCCTCGACCTCGCCGATGCATTGCTGAGCTCTGGCAAGGCCACCACTGCGCTCGTCGTAGGGGCGGAAGTGCATGCTGGCTACCAGCCGTGGATCGAATCCGTGCCGTTCCTGCTCGGCCAGTCGGACACTCCACCAACAGCCGAGCAGTACGAGCGCAACACCCAGTACCGGGCGTGGAGCGTCCTGTTCGGCGACGGGGCTGGGGCGGCCATCCTGCAGCGTGACGCCAATCCGACCGCAGGGATCATCGCCTCCCGCCTCTTCACTGATGGAACCCACTTCGACCTGATCCACGTCCCCGCGCCGGGCTTCACGCGGCAGCCGTATTTGAGTCTCGACGTCATCGACGCCGACCTGCACATGCCGACCATGAAGGGCCGCGAGTTGTTCCGGCAGGCCGTCACGCTGATGCCACAGGCCGTTGAAGCGGTGTTGGCGGACGCCGGCCTGGCGGTTGCCGATCTCGATGTTGTCGTCGCCCACCAGGCGAACGCTCGCATCGTCGACGCCGCCCGTAAGCAACTGGGTGTCGACGCCGAAGTCGTTCCGATCAACATCGACCGGTACGGCAACACAACCGCCGGGACCCTGCCGATCCTCTTCGACGAGTTGCGCCGGGACGGCAAGATCCAGCCCGGTGCGCTCGTCGCATTCACTGCGTTCGGAGCCGGCGCCCATTGGGGTGCGGTGTTGTACCGGGAGCCCGAGGCCCGCTAGTCCTCGACCCTGCGCTCGAGCTTGGCTCGCTCCCAGGCGCTCGACATCGTTTCTGACGGGTAGGGACCGTGCGATGGATCGAACACACCAGAGGCAAGACCCTCCGCACACGCGGCCGCCACCGCTGCGATCTCCTCGCACTGGTCTGCAACCGCATCGGCATTCATGACGTCGCCGTGCCCGGGCACCGTCATCGTGGCCGTCCGGCCCCGGAGCTCGTTCACCGTGTCCTGCCACGCAAATGGGTATCCGTCGCCGTAGTACGGCGGCGCCCCCTCCTCGAGCAGATCCCCAGCGAACACGACACCAACGTCCGGAACGGTGACCACGAGGTCGGCATCGGTGTGGCCGAGGCCGAGCCACTCCATTCGGACCGTCCGGCCCCCGAGATCAATTGACCCGTCGGGATCAACGACGAACTCGGGAGGCCGGATGACCACTGCTTCGATGACCGCTCGATTCGCCTCCCCGGCCCATCCGATGGCTCCCTGCTTCGCCTCCTCACCGTGCTCGATGAGGTAGTCGCGGCAGCGGCGGTGTCCCCACACCGCCGCATCAGGGAAGATGGCATTGCCGAACGTGTGGTCCCAATGCCAGTGGGTGTTCACCACCCACCGGATCGGAAGCTCCGTGAGCCCGCCAATCTCGGTGCGGAGTTCCTCCGCCTGACCGTGCGACGCACGAGTGTCGATCACGAGGACGCCATCACCCCCGATCACGACTCCGATATTGAGGTCGAGCGACGCGTAGCGGCGCCGGAATACCCCCTCGCCGAGTTCGTCGAACGGAAGGCTCACGGAAGCCCCTCACCGAACCGGTCTCCGTTCTGCGCAGATCCGAGGACACCCGCCGTGCCCTGATCCCAACGGACATCGCCGTTGCCGGTCAGGCCCGACGATGAGCCGGGGATGAAGTGCAACTCGCCGCGTGCGTTCGCCAGGTCACCGTTCGTGGCGCCCACAACGAGGTCTGCATGGCCGTCACCATCGAGATCGAGTGCGGCCGTCGTCGAGCCGAACAGATTGTCGGCGAGCAGTCCACCCTGAAGCGAGTTGCGGCCCTGATGCCACACGTATGAGCCTGCGCCGCTGAGGCCGATACCAGTGCCGTACAGCACCGTCGCGTCGCCCGCTCGTTGCGTTCCAGACCGGCTCTCGTGGGGCGCACCGATCGCGGCGTCATCGACACCGTCGCCATTGAAGTCTCCGACGGCGATCGAATGACCAAACCGGTCGCCGGCTTCGGCTGGACCCGGTATGCCACCTGCGCCCTGGTTCAGAAGCGCGTCGTTGTCGCCGAATCCGTCAGATCCGCCGTACAGCACCGAAACGCTCCCGGCTGCGCTCGCGTCGCCCGGAACGCCGACCACGAGGTCGTCGAAGCCATCGGCGTTCAGATGGCCGGTTGCAAGTGAGAAGCCAAACTCCGCTCCGGCGTCTGCGTCGCCTTCGATGCCTGCACGGTCGCGGTGCCAGACCGCGTCGGCCTTGGTCAAACCCGTTCGCGAACCGGGGAAGACCTGCACCATGCCGGCATTGCTCTCGCCGGCGACGTCCTCGTTCGGAATTCCGACAGCGAGATCGTCGTTTCCGTCGCCGTCGAAGTCGCCGGCAGCGAGCGCCGATCCGAAGCCGTCGCCCGCTTCGGACTCGTCAAGGACGTTGTTCACGTTCTGATGGAGGAAGTCACTCTTGACGGCAGTCAGCCCGTTCCCGTCCCCATAGAGGACGTGAACGGCGCCGGCACCGGCGTTGCCGTTGAGCCGCTCCCCGGGTGAGCCGATCGCAAGGTCATCGATCCCGTCACCATCGAAGTCGCCTGCGGCTAGCGACTGGCCAAACCGATCGCCCTTCTGCGCTGCGCTCTTGATGCCGTTCGAGTCCTGCGTCCACATCTGGTCTCCGATTCCGGAGAGCCCGTTCGGGCCGCCGTAGAGGACATTCACTTGACCTGCTTGCTTGCGGAGATTGCGCCGCTCGCCGGGAGATCCGATGGCGAGGTCCGAGTACCCGTCGCCGTCGAAGTCGCCACAGGTCACCGCTGCACCAAACTCGTCGAGGCGTTCGAGCATGCCTCGGACCCCGTTGATGCCCTGCCAGAACCGGGCGTCGGCCGCCGGGTCGAAGCCGGACCCGTCGCCGTCGAACACCTGAAGCATTCCGGCATCCACGGTGCCCGACCGGTTTTCGCCCGGCACGCCGACCGGCAGGTCGGCCGCACCATCGCCGTCGAAGTCACAGCGTGGGTTGGCCGTCGACACGAACTTGTAGATGCTCGAACCGGCCATCAGGTACATCTCGCCGAAGCCGTCTGTGCCGAACGACACGACGGTCGAGGGTGGATTCAGGAAGTCCCAGTTGGTCTGCTCGACCACCTGGCCGTCTTCGAATGCAAAGCTGCGAAGCCCGCCCTTGCAGTAGTCGATGTAGAAGTAGTGGCCCCGGAGGAGGGGAAGGTCGTTGCCGCGGTAGACCTTGCCCCCGGTGATCGAGCCGGAGCAGGGGTTGGCTTGATGGGCGTACTCGACGATCGGGTCGGTGAGCCCTGCCGTCTCGCAGTTCGACACGTAGCAGTGGGCGCCTTCACGCTCGTTCCAGCCGAAGTTCAGCCCTCCGACACCGGCCGGAATCCGGTCGATCTCCTCCCAGCTTCCTTCACCGACGTCGGCGATGAACATATCGCCGGTGCGATCGTCGAAGTCGAAACGCCATGGGTTCCGGAGCCCGTAGGCCCAGATCTCGTCGGCCCCCGGCCCACCGACGAACGGGTTGTCCGGTGCCGCGTTCCCGGTGACCGGGTCGACCCGGACGATGCTGCCGAGCAGTGTGTTGGTGTTCTGACCGTTGCCTTGCGGATCGCCACCGCTTCCCCCGTCTCCGAAGCTGGCGTAGAGGTAGCCGTCCGGCCCCATGGCGACTTGGCCACCGTTGTGGTTGGAGTACGGCTGATCGATCTGAAGCAGCGTCACGCCGCTGCCTGCGTCGGCAACGTAGGGATCGCCTGAGACGTCATACCGAGCGAGCCGACTGTCCCCGCCCCCTGAATCGGCCGTGTAGTTCACATAGAACCGGCCGTTCGAGTCGTAGTCGTTGTCGAACGCGAGACCGAGCAGGCCGCGCTCCCCTGCCCCTGCATCGACCGGCCCGGTGATGTCGAGGAACGGCGTCGGGAGCACCGCCCCGTCTTCGATGATCCGAATCCGACCGGCCTTCTCGACGACGAAGAGCCGGTCGTCACCGAACGGCGCCGTCAGATCCACCGGTCGACTCAACCCCGTTGCAACGAGTTCCAATGCAACACCGTCGGTGATCGCCGCCCCGCCACTCGCCGCCGGCGGAGCAACGACGACGCCAATCACCAACGACAGCACAACCAGAATCCGAAGCCGGCCACGGTTCCCTACCACGAGAGCCTCCCCTTCAGGCGTTTGGACAAGCGTACCTGGCCGGCCTTCGGCCGGAGTACCGAGTACCAAGTACTGAGTACCGAGACCGCACAGCGTCGAGCCAACACACTGGAAGCGCGTTCCAGGACATCGCAGGACGGGTTCATGACCGCGATGACGAAACAGCGAATCTCGATACTCGGTACTCAGTACTCGGTACTGCGAGCGCAGCGAGCTATGCCGACTTCGAGGCGGCGATGATGGCCGGTGGAAGTTGCGTGCGTTCGAAGGGCGGGAGTCCGGCATCGATGAGGCTTCGGATCTGATCCGCCGGCAACGGGCGAGCGAACAGGAAGCCTTGCATCGTCGTGCAGCCGAGCTCCTCGAGCACAGTCAGCTGCTCGTTGGTCTCGACACCCTCGGCCACGACGTCGAGCCGAAGACTCTGCGCCAGTCCGACGATCGCGGCAGAGAGGGCAGCCGCATCCTCGTTCACGGTGATGTCCCGGATGAAGCTGCGGTCGATCTTGAGGCAATCGATCGGCAGCCGTTTGAGGTAGCTGAGCGACGAGTACCCGGTGCCGAAGTCGTCGATCGACACGCGAACGCCCATCGCCCGCAGTTGCTCGAGCGTCTGTGCGGCGAGCTTGGTGTCCTCGACGAGCGTTCCTTCGGTGAGCTCGATCTCCAGCAACGCCGGCGGCAGCCCGGTTGAGTCGAGGGCGTGGGCGACCGACTCGACGAGATCGCCTCGCTTCAGCTGGCGAGACGAAACGTTCACAGACATCGTGAAGTCGAGGCCGACCATCTGCCAGGACCGCATCTGGCGACATGCCTCCTCGAGGACCCAATCGCCGATCGGCAGGATGAGGTCGGTCTCCTCGGCGACGGGTACGAACCGGTCGGGCAGAATGAGCCCGAGCTCCGGGTGATTCCACCGGACGAGGGCTTCCACGCCGATGATCTCGTTCGTTTCGGTGTCGATCTTGGGTTGGTACAGCAAGTCCAGTTCACGTTGAGCCTCGACGGCACGCCGCAGTCCATCGATGAGGTGGAGCCGTTCGGACGTCTTCTCCCGCAACTCAGGCGTGAAGTACTGGTACGTGTTCTTGCCGGCAGCCTTGGCCGAGTACATCGCAATGTCTGCGTCCCGCAGCAGCTCCTGGGCGCTCTGACCATCGACCGGATAGAGCGCAATACCGATCGAGGTCGTCACCCTCAAGTCGTGGTTGCCCACTCGGAAGGGCTCACGCATGGCGTTCAGGATCTTGGTGGCAACGTGACCAGCGTCCTCGACACGGTGATTGCCCTCGAGAACCACGGTGAACTCGTCGCCGCCGAGGCGGGCCACGCTGTCGCTCTCCCGAACCGAGGCCACGAGGCGTTGGGCCACTTGTTTGAGCAGTTCGTCACCCACTGAGTGGCCGAATCGGTCGTTGACGGCCTTGAACTCGTCGAGATCGAGGAACATGAGCGACACGATCCCGCCGTCACGTCGCGCTCGGGAGATCGCGTTCGTGAGCCGGTCGCCGAACAGGAATCGGTTGATGAGACCGGTGAGCGGATCAAACCGTGCCAGGTACGACAGTTTGCGTTGGTCATCCCGCCGCTCCGCAACGTGCGCAACGGCCCGTTGCCGCCACTCACGCCGGAACTCCTGCACGGCCGGCCGGAATAGGAACAACCACTCGAAGACGAGCACGACGATCGTGATCGCAAGGATGATGTACAGCGTCGACTTCAGGCCGCTGACACGGTCCGTGGCCTCGTCGGCATACGCCTCGACAACCTGCTGCATGCCGATCTCGAAGCGCTCCGCGGCGCTACCGATGTTGGTGATGGTCTCAGGCGACGGGTCCCCGCCCGATCGGACCGAAGCCGCAAGTACGTAGGTTGCGGCCCGGAAGTCCTCGAAAGCCCCCTGCACTTCGGTGTCGAAGAGGTCGGCGACCTCCTCCGAGTTGCCGCCCGGAAGCACATCGTTGCCACGTTGGAGGCCCACGTGGGTGGCTTCGATCTCGTCGAGCTGCGCCTCGAGCTCGGCAGCAATCGTGCTTCGCGCTCGGGTGACTTCTGTGACCAGCTCCGGCTCGTCGGTGATCCCCAGTTCCCGGGCGAGTTCGTCGGCGAGACCCTCCAGCCTCTCCCTCATCTTCTCCGCCTGCTCGACGATGGCGTTGGCCTCCGTGATCTGGCGGGATGCCTCGAGGATCACGGTCGCGTCGGACTCCTGGCGCGAGAGTTGGCCTGCGGTGAGCATCGTGGAGGCGAGCGCGAGCAGGGCGATTCCGACGAGCCCGATGATGTAGCGCCCAATCGGCCGCTTCGGGACGTCCTCAACCACCCCCGGTGCCGGACCGGCGGCATGCCGATTGGTGCGATCCACCGTCATTCGGCCACACGTCTCCTAGGAAATGCCAGACACACCGGGCGTCCCCGGTGCCTGCACCTGTATCGGCAGGAGAATGCAGTGGATTGAGGCTTGGGCCGGCCTTCGGCCGGAGTACCGAGTACGGAGCGGCCTTCGGCCGCAGTACTGAGTACCGAGTACTGAGTACCGGGTACAGAGTACAGAGACCGCAACCGCCGTCGCCGTACGCGTTCGAAGCGCGGTTCGCAGGTCGGTGGCGATGCGGAGCGAGCCACCGTGGGGGGTGTCTGAGGGGGCGTGCCGCCTTCGGCGGCACGTTCGAGTTCCCTGCGGAAACTCGGCTGGGACACCTCGGCCTTCGGCGGCACGTTCGAGTTTCCTGCGGAAACTCGGTCTGGGGGCGCATTCGAGTCTCCTGTGGGAACTCGGCTCGGGACGGAGCGCCTCCGGGCGCAATGGCATCTAGCCTCAGGTGCATGCCGGTGCCGCTGTGGGAACGAGAACGCAAGTGGCCGTTGATGCGGCCGTTCGTGTACTACCTGGTCGAAGACTTCGTTGAGCCTGCATGGGTCACGGGCCAACGTGTGGTCGACTTCTCGACCGGGCTGGGGGATCTCGTCGACTACATGGTCCAGCATGGCCCGGCATCGATCACCGTGACGGTCCCGGAGGACACGATCGAGCATCGCGAAGGGGTCGAAACGGTGTCGGGCGTCCTTGCGTCGCGTATCGCCGATTCGCTGCCTGCGGAGTCGGTCGATCTCTTCTGTGCCCGGATGGTCTTCCAGTTCCCTCGTTGGGAGGACGAGCAAGTCGACGTCGACGTGATGCTCGAGCAGATTCGCCGGGTTCTCGCTCCGGGCGGAAGGATCGTCATCGCGAGCCACGCCTTCTTCCCACTGCAGACGCTGTCCTCGTTGGAGAACGAGCACGACAGTGAGGTCCTGCTCGACCGGCTCGTGTCGCTTGCCGCTGGTGCCCCGCACGACGTGCACGAGATCCTCACCGAGGAAGCCCAACGCCTGACGGGGCTGACCGAACTCGTGCGCTATCTCGGACTGCCGCCGCGCGAATCCCCGATGGGCGAGACGGGCTACGGACTGCGGGTCCCCACTCTGGTCGATTCCTTTGTACGTGCCGGTCTCGAGCTCGAAGCCGTCGACGACATGGAGCCGTTCACCTATCC
>JASJAX010000143.1 GCA_030066755.1 Acidimicrobiia bacterium | reverse complement strand
CCATGTCCGCCGCGCCCATTGTCGACTTGCGCGCGATCTCTGCTCGGGTGGGGCTCGCCACGATTCTGCGTGGTGTCGACTTCCGGCTCGATGCGGGTGATGCCGTGGGGATCTTCGGTGCGAACGGTGCGGGGAAGACGACGCTGCTGCGGATCATCGCCACGCTGCTTCCCCCGTCGGGAGGTTCCGGCGAGGTCTTCGGAGCCCCCCTGGATGCGCCGGGACGATTCGACGTCCGGCACCGCATCGGCATGATCGGGCACCTGCCGGCGCTGTATCCCGAGCTCTCCATCCGAGAGAATCTGCACTTCGTGGCGCGCGTCGCCGGGTGCTCGACCGACGAGGCCGACACCGTTCTCGAAACGGTCGGTCTCGCAGCCGCGGCAGACCGGGTCGTGGGGGCGTCGTCGCACGGTATGCAGCGCCGAGCGGAGTTCGCTCGAGAGATCATGCGAGCCCCTGATCTGCTGCTGCTCGACGAACCCCACACTGCGCTCGATCCTTCGGCGGTGGAGCTCGTCGAACACGTCGTCGCCGGCGTTGCGAGCCGTGGGGGTGCCGTCGTCGTGGTGTCGCATGACCGAGAGCGGGTCGCTCCGATGGTGCAGCGGTCGCTCCAACTCACCGCCGGGGCGCTGCAGTGACCCCCTCGTTCGGTGCTCAGCTCCGTGCGGTGATGCGGCGTGACCTCGATCGCGAGCGGCGGTCCGGCGAAGTGCTCTGGATCACGATTCCCTTCGGAGCGATCGCGCTGATCCTCGTCCAGCTGTCGGTGGGTGCCGACGTGCCGGTGCTCCGGGACCTCGGACCGGGGCTGTATTGGGCCGTCGTGTTGCTGTTCGGCGTGCTCATCTCGGTGCGACGCACAACGGTGGAGACCCAAGCCCAGCGTGACTTGGTGGCACTCCTGGGTATCGATCCTGCCGCTGCCTTCGCCGGCCGCGCGCTTGCATCGAGCTTGCTGCTACTCGGATTCCAGCTGATCGTCGGCGCCGTCGCCGTGTTGTTCTACGACATTCGGTTCTCGGCCTCCGGATGGCTGGCCATGGCCCTGGTCCTTCCCCTCGCTGCGTACGGACTGGCGGTCCTCGGAACGCTCGCCGGCTCGATTGCGACCCGGGCGGCGATGGGCCCTGCGCTCATTCCGCTCATTGTTGCCCCGCTTGCGGTCCCGCTCCTGTTGGCGGCAACCGAGTCCGTTGAGGGGTTACGCAACGCCACCGGTATCCTCCCGTGGGTGTTGCTGATGATCACCGTCGATCTGGTGCTCAGCATCACCGGAGTGCTGACCGCCAGACCGCTCATGGAGACGCAATGAACCCCGCCGCCACCCAGTCTGCGCGACGCGACTGGCTCGGGATCGTCGCTGCTGTTGCGATCCTCGGCGCCTTCATCCTGGCCTTGTTGTCGCCTCCGGACCGGGTGCAGGGTGACCTGACCCGCATGCTGTACATCCACGTTCCCACGATCCTCACGGCGTACCTCGCGTTCATCGTCACCACCGTTGCCACGATCGCCTACCTCGTGTCACGACGCCTCTCGTGGGACCGGCTGGCGGCGTCATCCGCCGAGGTGGGGGTTGTCTTCCTGGGCCTTGCCATCCTCACCGGAATGGTGTGGGGCAAGCCGGTGTGGGGGGTCTGGTGGACCTGGGATGCGCGGCTCACCACCACGGCGCTGATGTTCTTCATCTACCTCGGCTACCTGGGTCTGCGGCGTGGCATCAGCGATCCGGTTGCTCGGGCGCGACGGTCCGCGATCCTGGGAATCGTCGCAGTAGCGCAGATCCCCATCGTGCACTTCTCGGTGACCTGGTGGAACGCACTCCACCAACCGCCCACCATCCTGCGACCGGGGGATCCGCAGATCGATACGCCGCTCTTGATCGCCCTGCTCGTTGGCATCGGTGCCTTCATGCTCGTCTATGCATGGCTGGTGGCCCGTCGTGTCGAGCTCGAGCGTCACGAGGCGGCACGATTGGACGCGGCAATCGACGATGCGGCTCCGGTCGCCGGCGACGCCATCACGTCACCGAGTCTCGACGCGGCAACGGGGCCCTCGACACGAGGAGCCGGCACGTGAGCGACTGGGGATGGGTCACGCTCGGGTACGTGACGGTCTACGGCGTCATCGCCGCATATGCGGGCTTCCTGTTCCGCCGGGTCTCACGTTCCCGCCGGGCGGACCTCAGCTCGCAAGGGTCTTCGAGCGGAGCCGGCTGACGTGAAGCGGTACTGGCGCTTCATCGTTCCTGCGGGCCTGCTGGTCGCAGTCCTCGTCGTGCTCCTGATCAATCTGTCGAGCAGCCTCGTCTACTTCATCACCCCCACCGAGCTCGAAGCCGCTCCCGTCGTGGATGATCGTCAGCGGCTCGGTGGTCAGGTTGTCGCCGGGACCGTCGTCGAAGTCGACGACGGCGTTGAGTTCTCCGTCACCGACGGCCGTGTCGAGGTGGCAGTACACCATGTCGGCGCACCGCAGGACCTGTTCGCCGAGGGCATCGGTGTGGTGCTCGAAGGAACCTGGGACGGCGCGGTCTTCGCTTCCGACACCATGCTGATCAAGCACGATGAGCAGTACCGCACCGAGGACGGTCAGGAATACGATCCGGGCGCACCGGAGTCGTTCGACACATGATCGCCGTTGCCGGCTATGCGAGTGTGCTCATCGCCCTCGGAGCGTCAATCAAGCTTGTCTGGGATGGATGGCGTGCCGGCCGCGGCGCCGGCAACGCCACCGCCGTGCGGCGCGACGCCACCGTGCTCTTCGCTGCTGCGACGGCGTCGTTCGTCCTTCTCGAGCTGGCCATCCTGACCCACGATTTCTCGATCGAGTACGTCGCCTCCAACACGGCAACGACGACGCCGTTCGTGTTCCTGCTCGCATCCGGATGGGCGGCGCTCGAGGGGAGCATCGTCTTGTGGGGTTTCGTACTCGCCGGTTTCACGTACCTCGTTGCCCGCAACCTCGGTGACACCGATGGATTGGGAACGATGGCTGCCGCCATCCTCGGTCTCGTTGCCGTGTTCTGGTTCGGGATGATGGCGACCGTATCCGATCCGTTCGGGGTGTGTACTGAGACCCTCGGCGGGCAATGCGTTGCCTCGTCGGTCAATCCCTTCGCCGCCGCCGTCGCTCCGGCTGAGGGGGTCGGGCCCAACCCGCTGCTTCAGAACCACATCCTCATGGCCGTCCATCCGCCGATGTTGTACCTCGGGTACGTCGGGATGACCGTTCCGTTTGCCTTCGCCATCGCCGCACTCATTCGCGGCGACCAGGGCAGCGCATGGCTCGAGCGCACCCATCGGTGGACGCTGATTGCCTGGGTCTTCCTCACATTTGGGATCCTGCTCGGCGCTTGGTGGTCCTACGAGGTGCTCGGATGGGGTGGCTACTGGGCTTGGGATCCGGTCGAGAATGCAGCCTTTCTGCCGTGGCTGGTTGGCACGGCATTCATCCACTCGGCAGTCGTGCAGCGTCGCCGGGGCATGTTGCAGGCCTGGAACCTGATCCTGGTCATCGCCACGTTCTCGTTGACGATCTTCGGCACGTTCCTCACCCGGTCCGGCACGATCTTCTCAGTACACAGCTTCACGCAGTCGCCGATCGGTCCGGCTCTCCTCGGGTTCCTCGGGGTGATCGTGGTGGGGTCGTTGGCCCTGTTTGCGTGGCGGGCGCATCTCGTCGCATCGTCACCCCGCCTGGACTCGTTGGCGAGTCGAGAGGGAGTGTTCCTTGCGAACAACCTGCTCCTGGCTCTGTTCGCCTTCACCGTGTTGCTCGGGACCCTCTATCCGCTGCTGCTGGAGGCGTTCGCCGGCCGCGAGGTCTCGGTGGGGCGTCCCTTCTACGACCGGGCCACGGTCCCGATTGCGTTCGCCCTGCTCCTGGCAATGGGTGTCGGTCCCGTCACGCCGTACCGCGTGGCACGTGGATCGGTGGTCTGGGAGCGCACCCGGACGGCGCTGATCGTTGCCCTCTGTGCTGGGGCTGCGACCGTGCTGCTGCGCGTCTGGTCGGTGGCGGTCGTCATCGTGGTGTCCCTGGCGGCGTTCGTGATTGCCACCATCCTGCGCCACCTCGGCCAGCGGATCGCTGCGCGTCGCCGGAGTGCCGGTGAGTCGTACGGAGCCGCGTTCGTCGGGCTGGTCACACGGGAACCCGGCTTCTGGGGCGGACAACTCTCGCACCTCGGCCTCGCCCTCGCCGCGGTGGCCATCGCAACGACGTCGGTGCTCTCGACGAGCGAGGAAGTCCGGATCGACGTCGGGCAGGCCGCAGTGGTCGACGGCTACTGCTTCGTCTACGAAGGGCTCTTCACGAACCCGGAGCCGCACCGAACGGTGACCGGTGTCGACATCCGGCTCTACCGAGAGGACTGCTCCAGCGAGATCGGGCTCATGCAGCCGTCGGTCAACCGTTACCCGAATGCAACCCAGCCGGTGGGAACGCCGGCGGTCCGAACCGGTCTGATCGACGATGTCTACCTGACGATCACCTCGGGCGACGCGAACCGAGTTGGGCTCGAGATCCTGATCTTCCCCTTCATGTGGCTCTTGTGGGTCGGCGGTTTGTTGATGGTCGCCGGCGGCTTCTGGGCGTTCGTGATGCGGCGGCGCGCTCCGGCGGCGGCCGATCCCGTTGAGGCGGTGACGGCTGGTGATGCCTGACGCCGTCCGACGGTTCCTCCGCGTCCTGGTTCCGGCGGTCGCCGTGGCGATCATCATCGCCGGTCTCTGGCCGCAGCCGTCCGTTGCTCCGAGCGCTGCCGAACGTGTCGACACGCTCGCATCGAACATCCGGTGCCCGTTCTGCGGCGGCGAGTCGATCGCCGATGCACCTTCGCAGATTGCCCGTGATCTCGAGGCGATCATCGCTGAGCAGGTCGCCGAAGGTCGGACCGACGACGAGGTCTACGCCTTCTTCGAGGCGCGATACGGTGAGTCGGCGCTCATGGATCCGCCGCTCCTCGGATGGGGCTGGGTGCTGTGGGTCGGGCCACTCGTCTTGCTGGCAGTGGGCGGGTACGCCATTGCCCGCCGCCGTCGACGCACGGGGACTCCGGTCGTGGTCGGCGGATCACCGCTGCTCGAGCGTCGCCGGATCGAGGATCAACTCGCGCAGATCGCAGTGGATCTCGGCGAACTCGATGGCCAGGTCGCTGCGGGCGAGATCGATGACGCCACCCGGTTCGACCTTGCGGCAGCGTACGAGGCCGAGGCGGCACCATTGCGGGACCGCCTCGCCGTGCTGGAGAGGCCACCGGCCACCACGGCTGATCCGTCACCGACCCCAACCGGCCCGGATCGTCGTCGAGCGTTGATCGGTGCCGGCGCGATGTTGGCCGGCGTGGCCGTCGTGTCCTTCGCCGTTGTTCGGATGGCCGACGACGGCCGGGATGCGATCGAGGTGCCAACGCCGCCGCCCATCGACTTCGAGAACGTCACCGTTGACGAGCTCGAGAACGTCGTTGCTCGCAACCCCGAGATCGTTGGGATGCGTTTGGCGCTGGCCCAGCTGTACATGCAAGAGGGCGACGTATCGCAAGCGGTGGTGCATTTCGGTGAAGTACTGGAACGAGAACGGAACCCAGAGGCGCTCGCCTGGCTCGGGTACATCTCGTTCCAAGTCGGCGAGCTCGACTCCGCTCGCAACTACCTCACCGAAGCGCTGACTCGGCAGCCGAACTACCCGCAAGCCGAGTGGTGGCTCGCCAATCTCCTCTACTACGGATACCAGGAGCCGGCCGAAGCGGTTCCCCATCTCGAAACGTTGCTGGCGGCCCCCGACCTCCCGGCGGACATCCGGGCCGAGGCCGAGGCCATGCTCGAGGCTGCGGGAGGTACCGGATGAACGAGTCCGACGTCGCAGCGGAGCAGGCAGCCGACGAACCATCGGGCTCGACTTCACCGCTCTTCTGGGTGGCGGTTGCCGCGGCCGCCGCCGTCGTTGTCGTCGGTGTGGTGTTCAGCCAGCGATTCGGATCAGACCCACAGTTGCAGGCTTCGCCGCTGATCGGCCAGCCGGTGTCCTCCGTTGCTGCTCCGTTGCTGGAGATCGAAGGTGCCGTCGATCTCGCAGATCTCGAGGGTGAGATCGTCGTCGTCAACTTCTGGGCATCGTGGTGCTTCAACTGCCGCGTCGAGCACGCCGCGCTGGTTGCGGCCGCAGCCGACTACGAGGAGCTGGGGGTGACGTTCGTCGGCGTCAACCATCAGGATCAGCGGGACAACGCGATTGCATTCCTCGACGAACTCGGGCGGAGTCCACAGACGCTGTACGTCGACGACGCCGGCAGCCGCCTCGCCCTCGAGTTCGGCATCCTCGGCCTCCCGGAGACGTTCTTCATCGATCGCGACGGCACGATCGTCGGCAAAGTGACCGGTCCGGTTTCGTACGAGCTCGTCGCCGACACGATCGATGCGATCGTTCTCGGCGAGGATGTTGGCGTGTTCAAGACCGGCGAGGTCGAGAATCGGGAGTAGGTCGTCTCGGCCATCCGACCGCAGCTCTGGCGGCTGCGCTCGGCGACCTATCCGGCCGGCCGGCCGCGGACGACGAGGCCGTCCAGCAGTGTGCGACTGCTTGCAGCGATCTCGGCGACGGCCTTGGCGAAGACCTCCTCATTGGCCCGGGACGGCTTGCGGAAGCCGCTGATCTTGCGGACGAACTGCAGGGCAGCGGCCTCGATGTCTTCTTCGGATGCTGGGGTTTCGGCGCGGAGTTTGACGATGGAACGACACATGGCTGCGAGCCTACGCATCGGTGCCGAGCAGGGAGGTCAGTGCAGGGTGACGGGGATGTCGGCGCGCGGATCGAAGGTGAGGTCAACCGCATTGGCGCCGAGCCGGAATCGGACCGCAGCGTGATGGTGGCCGATGTCAGCGTCGGCGTCCTGAATCTCGCCGGCGAGTGACAGGAGCGTGGCGAAGCCGCCTTCGTCGGCCGCCTCGATTTCCCAACCGAACGCCCATGCGGGCTCGACCACGGCTTCGGCCGGAGACACCCACCCTTGTCTCGGGTCGACGGCGCCGCGTACCGGAGTGATCGATCGGGCTCCGGACAGGGAGTAACCGCGCATGGCGATGTTCGGACCGGTGGCGAGGATGTCGTTGGCCTCGCGGTGAAGGTCGAGGTCGGCCGCCAAATGAAACCACTGGCGAAATCGATGGGGGTCGCCACTGTGGTCGCGCATCAGATCGAGGATGAGGAGCCACCGGCCCGGTTCGAGCACGACCGCACGGCGGACGACGAGCTCGTCGTCGAAGTTGGCTCGTGCCATCCCGTACCGGAGCGTCCCGATGCTGCCCGCCTCGACGGCCCCGGCGCCGTATGCGTCGCCGGGGTACTGCGGCTCACCGTCGATCTCGATCGTGTTGTGAGCTCGAGCGGAGGCGACATAGCTGCGGTGCCCCTCTGTCGGATCTCCGCCCGAACCGCCGCTGTCGACGAGGAGGTGCCGGCCGCGATCGAACCACACGATCGAGAGGTCATCGGCGTGTTTGCGCCGCGTCGAATGTCGACCCGCGATCATGGTCAGGTGGGCGGCCTCCTTGGACCCCGGTTTGGTCGGCCAATGGTTCCTCAGGACGACGTAGCCGCCGGTGCGGAACGCCGCCGTTGTCTCACGAGGGGTTCGGCCGCCACGGCCGGCCGACGCTGCGGCTCGCATGGGCCCGGTTCGCCATCGCCGATTGATCTGCCCGAGCGCAGGTCGGGATGCGCCGTCCAGCCATGCCGAGGCCGAGAAATCCGTTGCGTCGCCGAAGCCGGGGAGCGAGCCGTCGGGCATCACGAACCACGCCAGAGCTCGCTCGCTGCGATTGCGGTCCTTGGTCACCGAGGCGTCGAGGGCCGGGTTGGCATCGAGGATGGCTGTGAGGGCTTCGATTGCGGCGGCGTCGTACGACGGCGTGTGCTGATTCCAGGTGCCGTCGCGGGTGAGGCCTGACTCGACGAACGCACGGAGTCGACGCCGTGCCGTGTGGTCGAGCAATGCGCTGTCCGGGATTTCGGGGATGCGTCTCGTGAGGGCGAGCAGTGCACCGATCTGGCGTAGGGCCACGATCTCCCCGGGCTCGTACCGATCCTCGGATTCGAGCGCCCACGCATGGTGCTGGGCGAGCACCGTCAGTTCGGCAAGTGCTCGATCGCTCGACAATGGGTCACGAGCGGCAACATCCACCAGCGCAGCCAACCTCGTGGCGCGCAGTGCGGTGGTCTCGCTCGACCACACTTCCGACGTGTCCACGGTTGCGTACGCCGCCGACCACGCAACAGCAAACTGGGTGGCAGCTTCGACCCAGCGCGGGTCGGGCACCCTGGCGTTGGCCATGAGCAGGGTCGCCACCGGCTCCCATGCCATCAGTGCTCGATACCCGGGGGTGGCACGCTCCGCGGGCCATGTGATCGGTGGGCGGAGATCCATGGTCTCAGCACGCGCGAGGGTCCAGCCTCGTTCCAAGAGCTTGCGTGCTCTCTGGGGCGCAACCTTCTCCGGATGTGGCGTGGCCGGGTCGGTGTATGGCTCGAGGTCGAGTGCCTTGCGGTTGGTACGGAGCTGTTCGACATCGAGTGGATCGGCGCGACGGACCTCGAGCGGCCGGGTGGCCGGGTCGACATCGGTGAACGTGGCTCGCACCATCCTGAGGTCGCCTCGGGTGTGCCGGTCCCGGTACGCCCCGACGACGGCTGCGGGATCACCGATCTGCCGGATCGATCCGTCCTCGAGCCACATCACACGATCGCAGAACTCCTGCACGGTGCCGAGGGCATGGGACACCATGACGATGGTGCCGGCGTTCTCCAGCAAGTGGCGCATCGTTGCCAGGCTCTTCTGCTTGAAGCTCTCGTCACCAACGGCCAGGACTTCGTCGACCAAGAGGATGTCGGCTGCGTTGAAGGTTGCGATCGCAAACGCCAGCCGCGATTGCATTCCGCGCGAGTAGGTGGTGAGGGGGCGGTGGATCGCGTCTCCCAGCTCCGAGTAGTCCACGATCTGGTCGTGGATCGCTTCGATCTCACGTTTACTCATTCCGGTTGCGAGGAGACCGAGCACGATGTTGCGGGATCCGTCGAGTTGCGGATTGAATCCGACCCCGAGTTGGAGGAGGGTCGACGTTGCGCCGCGCACGTCGAGGGTGCCGTCGTCGGGTCGCAGGGTCTGGCCGATGACCCGCATCAGCGTGCTCTTCCCGGCGCCGTTGGGTCCGATGATGCCGAACGCCTCTCCGCGGCGGACCTCGAACGACACATCGCGCAGGGCATGAACCGCCTCGGGTTCCGCGTTCGAGCGTCGCAGCCGAGCTGCCGTTCCCTGACGAACGAACGTCACCGAGATGTTGCGTCCGCTGATCGCTGGTTCACTCATGGTTCGCTGCGCCGCCGAGATGGGGAGTGCCGCACACACCTGGAGTGGCAGTCGGCCAACGGGGGCGAGTTGCCGACGTGGGCTGAGCTGACATGGTCGAACGGTCTCCAGGGAGGGTGCGTGAGGAGTCTACGACGGAACTGGAACACGCCCGGGCCTCGGGCCATGTCGCCGCTACGCTCCGACCATGGAGCTCTTCGACCTCACAGGACATGTATCCGTCGTCACCGGTGGGAACCGGGGGATCGGTCTCGGAATGGCCCGGGGTCTCGCCAAGGCCGGCGCCTCCGTTGCCGTCTGGTCACGCGACGCGTCTCGGAACGACGCCGCGGTGGCAGAGCTGGCTGAACTCGGTTCGGATGCGATCTCGGTGGGTTGCGACGTTGGCGATCCGGACGATGTCGCGGCCGCCATCGGGGCCACGGTGGATCACTTCGGTCGGCTCGACTCGATGTTCGCAAATGCCGGGACCACCGCAGCGGTCGCTTTCGAGGAGATGACGCTCGAGGAATGGAACCGGGTCATGGACGTCAACGTGACCGGCGTCTTCCTCACGACACAGGCGGCAGCTCGCCAGATGATCCGCCAGGAATCGGGCGGGTCCATTGTGATCACCGCCTCGCTCGCAGCCACGTTTGGGATCCCCCAGTCACCGCACTACACGGCTTCCAAGGGTGCCGTCCTCCAACTGGCTCGAGCTGAAGCCGGTCGGCTCGCCCGATACGGGATCCGGGTCAACGTCATCTCGCCGGGATGGATCACGACGGAGATGACCGAAGACGTCCAGGCCCACGACAAGGCCAACCAGCTGGCAATGGCACGCACCCCAATGCGCCGATGGGGCACTCCGGAGGATTTCGAGGGCCCCGCAGTGTTTCTCGCCTCTCCGGCGTCTCAGTTCATGACCGGATCGCAGATGATGGTCGACGGAGGCTTTGGCTCCGCCTGACGCCTGACGGCTTCGCCGTCAGGTTCGAGTTTGGGCTTCGCCCAAACTCGGCCAGTAGAGATACAGCAAAGCCGCCGAAGCGTCAGGTTTGAGTTTGGGCTGTGCCCAAACTCAGCCTCAGTCCTACGCCGTCAGGTTCGAGTTTGGGCTTCGCCCAAACTCTGGCGACTGGCTCGTGCCGCTGCTTCGTTCCCGGACACCGGTACGATCCCCGGCGTGGATCGCTCCCGTGTCATGCTCCTGTTCGTCTGCGCCGCGCTCGTCCTGGGTGCGTGCAGCAGCGCCGAGGGGTCGATCGACACGACCGACTCCCCGGGTTCGACCCAGACATCCGCTCCGGTGGCCACCGACGGCGAGCTTCCGACGACGACGGTGGCTCCGACGACGGTCACGCCGACGACCGTCCCTCAGACCACGACGACCACGAACCCTCCGTTCAGCGTTCGAGGCTCCGTCACCACGAGTGCGGGAACGCCGCTGCCTGATGCCGAAGTGGTGTTGGGGGGTGCCGTCGCCGAGACGGACAACTCCGGCATCTTCACGATCACCAATACCGTTCCCGGCCTGCTGACCGTCACCCGCCCGGGCTGGCTGCCAACCACGATCGAGCTGGACGGCTCGGCTCCCTTCGTGACCGTGGTGCTCGAGCCGCGAGTCGTTCGAGCGCTTCGCGTCAGTCGTTCGGCGGCTGCGGACTCCGAGGTGTTCAACCGCATCCTCGAGCTCGCCGATCTCACGACCGTCAATGCGCTCGTCTTCGACACCAAGGACGAGTCAGGATCTGTGCTGTACGAGACGGACGTCGCGGAGGCGCACGCGATCGGCGCCGTGAGCCCACGATATGACCCGATCGATCTCGTATCGACAGCGAAGTACCACGACCTCTACACAATCACGCGAATCGTCACCTTTGAGGACGACTACCGCGCCGATGTGCGACCCGATATCAAGTTGTCCGGCGACTGGGTCGACCCGACGAAGCGTGAGAGCTGGGAGTACCCGCTGGCGCTCGCCGTCGAGGCATGCTCGTTCGGTTTTGACGAGGTCCAGTTCGACTACGTGCGCTTCCCGACCTCCGATGCGGCTCGGGCCCTCAAACCCCAGACGCAGGCAGAGCGGACCGCGGCGATCTCGTCGTTCCTCAGCGAGGCTCGAGGGCTCCTGCATCCGATGGGCTGCGCAGTATCCGCCGACATCTTCGGGATCGTGCTGTCGTCACCGGATGATCAGGGGATCGGGCAACGGCCTGAGGACCTGACCGGGATCCTCGATGCCGTGAGTCCGATGCTCTACCCATCGCACTACAGCAACGGGTGGCTCGGCTTCGACGACCCCAATGACTACCCGGGCCCCGTGGTCGCGGATGCCCTCGACGACGGGCTGCCACGGTTCGGTGAGATCACGATCATGCGACCCTGGTTACAGGCCTTCTACTACACGGCCGACCAGGTCCTCGCCCAGATCAACGAAGCCGAACAACGCGGCCTCGGCTGGATCCTCTGGAACGCGAC
>JASJAX010000142.1 GCA_030066755.1 Acidimicrobiia bacterium | reverse complement strand
GCAGGCACGATGACGATCCCGCCACCAACACCGAAGAGGCCTCCCGCAATGCCGGCGACGAGACCAACCCCGGCCGCCCGGAGGTCGAGCGTCATGCCTCCCCAGCCAGCAATGCCGCCCACAGGTCGATCCCGTACCAGAGGTTGCCGACGCGGAGGTTCTCGTTGGCGGCGTGTTGGTTGTTGTCGTAGTTGGCGATCGGGAGGATCACCACCGGGGCGTCGAGCACCTCGGAGAAGTGGTGAAGCGGCACGGATCCACCGAACGTCGGCAAACGCACTACCCCGCCGTCGCCGGCGGCGTCGGCGGCTGCGGCGATGACGTTCGCCGCGGGGTGATCCACAGGCGTCCGGGATGCGGGGTAGCCGACGTCGGGGAGGAACCGAGCGAGGTGTCGATGGGTCCGGCGCTCCTTCGCCGTCGGTTCGCGATCGAGCACGATGTATCCCAACGCACGGATGTGGTCGGCGACGAGCTCGAGCATCGTCGCCGGATCATTGCCTGCGGCGAGCCGGATGTCGACCGACACGGTCGCCTGGCTGGGGATCACGTTTCGGGCGCCTGCACCTGTATTGGCGGCGTGGATGCCACGGATGTTGAACGTCGGACGCAACAGCTGCTCGATGTACGTGCCGTCGGGAGGTTCGTGGCCACCGAAGCCGAGATCCTGTCGGTATTGCTCCTCCACCGGCGGTAGGTCGGCGATTGCGCTTCGATCGGCGTCATCAACCGGCCTTGTCGAGTCGTAGAAGCCGTCGATGAGAACGTTGCCGGAGTCGTCCTTGCACGTCGCCAGCACACGGGCGAGATCGTGCGCCGGGTTGGGGACCCAGTTGCCGAAGTGGCCACTGTGGAGCTCGCGCTCGGGCCCGTAGACGGTCAGCTCGAATCCACAGTATCCCCGAACCCCGAACACGACCTGCGGCCGACCCGTCGGATGCACCGGCCCGTCACAGATCAGCCAGAGGTCGACATGGAGGTCGTCGCCGATCAGCTGCATGTACTCCCGAAGATGCGTTGACCCGGCCTCCTCCTCGCCTTCGAAGAGGAAGACCAACTCGGTGTGGCGTTCGATTCCGGCCGTGTCGAGCGCGTCGACGGCGCCGAGGATCGCGGCAAACGGGGCCTTGTCGTCGGATGCGCCGCGAGCGTAGATACGGGCGTCCGGGTCGACGTTCCCCCCTGCATCCGGAAACGGGATCGTGTGCCCGTCCTGCTCGATCTTGGCGGTGCGCAGCACGGGCTCGAACGGACCGGAGAGCCACGCATCCGAATCCACCGGCTGACCGTCGTAGTGCACGTAGACGCCGAGCGTCCGGGTGGCTTCTACGGCGGGGAGGCGACCCGTGATGATCGGTGCCACCCCGTCGAGCTGGGTGACCGACATCGGTGCCCCTCGCTCCGTGAACGCATCAACGATCGCCGTGGCGTTGCGCTCCAGGGCGGCGACGTCGCCGGTGACGTTCGGAATGCTGAGGAACCCGGCATAGTCCCGGAGGATGTGGGCGGCGTGGTCCGTGCGATAGCGACGGGCGGCCTCGATCGCAGCGCCGGGGGTGAACATCGACCGAGCGTACCACTGCACCCTGTTGGCCCCTCGACCGGGTTTCTCGGCGGGTGATACTTTGGGAGGACGACGATCAAAGGGCCGATCTCGTGAGATTGCGTCGTTCGCTTCGGATCCGCAACGCCCGGTTGACGTCATGTGTATCTGTCGCTGCCTTGGTCGCCGTCTTGGCGATGGCCGCATGCGGGGATGACAGCCAGACGGGCTCGTCGGCCTCGTGCGACCCTGCCCTTCCGGCGGCATCGGGTGACGTCGAGCTCGTCAACTCAGCCAATGGCCTCGAGCAGCCGTACTGGCTCGTCGTCCCGGAGCGATACAACGGCGTCGACGCACTCGCCTTGTGGCTGCTGCTCCCTGGCGGCCTCGGCGACCATCAGGCCGCGTACGCAGGCTGGGCCTCTTCGCTGCACCGCGCTGAAGCCGTGGTTGCGGTGCCCAATCTGCAGGGTGCGTCGCGAGAGGTCGACGTGGTTGTTGCTCTCATCGACGACATCGCCAGCGCGTACTGTGTCGACCGCGCTCGTGTGTATGCCATCGGTTCGTCGGGGAGCAGCCGCTTCACCGGAGCGTTGATGGAACGGGGCTCCGACCACATTGCTGCATTCGCCGTGGGCCTCGGTGGGTTTGGCTCGACTTCCGAGACGACTCCTGCAGTCCCGTTCTGGTCTTGGACTGGGAACACCGACCGCAAGAGCACCGAACCGGCGGCGTTGTTGTGGGCGAGCCGCAACGGATGCGATGCCGAGCCGACGGTCGTTGAGCTTGGGGACGGGATCCACCACTGGCAGTTCGCAGGGTGTGATGCCCCTGCTGAGTACTACTTCCTCGACGGCATGGGCCATCAGGTGCCAGGTCACGAGTGTCCGGAATCGTCGGTCTACTGCGCGCAATATGACGACTTCGACTTCATTGACGAAGTGCGCGGCTTCTTTGAGGCCAATCCGCTCGAGCCATGAGGGGACCTCATCGCGCCAGTTCGCTGACAGCATCTTCGAGGAACTCGAGGACGTCGTCGTAGCGGCGCTGCGCGTCCTCGGGCGAGTTCCCGACACAGGTGACGCCAACGAATCCGTGGGTCGGCATTGCGGAGAGCATGTGGAACACCGTGCCGACGAGCCGGGTCTGGTCGAAGTGCACATCGCGAAGCAACGCGCGCTCCAGCAGATCCTGCGGGGTGAGGGCATCCAATCCGTCGACGAAGAGATGGTCCGAGGCGACATAGTGCTTCTCGGTTCCGTCCGTCGCTGCGAACACCGCTCGATTCTCGTCGTATCGGCCATCGGTGAGGAACTGCAGCGTGAGGAAGGGATGGGTCGTGCCGCCCTTGCGGAGGTTCACCTCGATGGCGTACTCGTCCCATCCGCCGTCGGGGCGCCGGACAACGATGTAGTCGAGGGCGAATCGTCCGATCACACCGCGAGCGGCCAGCCGCTCCCCCACCTTGCGAGCGCTCGCAGAGATCTGTCTGGCGTACTCCGCGTCTGCAGGGAATCGCGACCCCATGAAGACCTGCCCGCTGTCGCCACCGAGGATCTGGTCATGTGTCGACAGGAGCTCAACGATCCCGAGCGGCGTGATCCGCAGCTGGACTGAGGGGCTGGAGACCACCTCGGCTTCGATCATCTCCTCGACGATCCCGCCCTCCCGCTTCAGCGTTGTGAAGAAGGTGTCGACATTGCCGACGTGTGGGTCGACGGCCAATGCATCGAGCGCGCCGTCGATGGACTCCGGATCGTCGTCGTCAACGGCGGTGAGGTCGACAGTGGCGTTCCCGAATCCGGATACACCCTCGTTGTGTTTGACAATCGCCCGCTCGAGCCCGGGAACACGCGCACGGAGGCGAACCAATGCCTCAACGACCTCACGGCGCGAGTGCAGACCTTCGGCTCCGTGTGGATGAGCGATCTCAGCCTCGGCGAACAGCCGACGCCCCTCAGTCTTGGTCCCATACTTCGTATGCGCCGGGTCGGCTCCGTACATCGGGATGCCGATACGCATGGCGAGCTCACGATCGTCCCACGTCGTCATGAAGGGAACGAGATGGGCTCGGTCCCGATTCGGGATCAAGCTGCGGATCCGCTCGATCATCTGCGGCCGGTCGAGCAGCTTGCGCGACAGTGGGCGAAACCTCGCCTCCATCGGCGACAAGAAGAAGAGCCGCCGACGGGCATTCGATTGGATGACTCCGGGAAGCAGATCCAGGTAGTAGTCCACGATGTCCGGGTGAATCGCCTGGCCCGTCACGTAGACCATGCGCGCTCGAGGCTGACGCAGGAGGAAGAGCAGGAAGAGGTAGCGCTCCTCGTACGCCTGGAGTTCGCTCGCCGATAGTTCGACGTCGACGTCGGCCGAGGGGACCACGACGATGGTCTGCTCATCGGTGTTGAGCGTCTCGATCGAGGACCACAACGGCACGAGCTTGGCCTGGAGCGCGTCGTAGGCAGCCTGATCACGGGGGTCGAAGTCATCCTGCATCGAACGGAAAGTTACACGGCAGCACGCTCCGGCGACGGCAAACCACCGAGCGATCACCCCCGATCGACAACGACCGCCGTTGAACTCCTTTGACACGGTATGTTGGCTGCTCAACGATGAAGACGATGGTCTCGTATCGAGGAGAGCCATGAGCAACGAGGAACGAGAGGGGAACATGACGAACGCCGATGCGTCGGGAGGCAAGTGCCCGGTCATGCACGCCGAGCACCAAGCCGTAGGCGGCACCGCAAACCAGCATTGGTGGCCGAACCAGTTGAATCTGCGCATCCTTCGCCAGAATCACCCCGCCGCCGATCCGATGGGCGACCGCTTCGACTACGCGGAGGCGTTCCAGTCGCTCGACTTCGCGGAACTCGCCCGCGACGTCGACGCCGTGATGACCGACTCGCAGGATTGGTGGCCTGCGGACTACGGCCACTACGGGCCGTTCTTCATCCGCATGACCTGGCATGCGGCCGGTACGTATCGCATTGCCGACGGCCGCGGCGGTGGTGGGACCGGCGCCCAACGCTTCGCCCCACTCAACAGCTGGCCCGACAACGCCAACTTGGACAAAGCGCGTCGTCTGCTGTGGCCGATCAAGCAGAAGTACGGACGCAAGATCTCGTGGGCGGACCTGCTGATCTTCGCCGGCAACCGAGCGCTGGAGACCATGGGCTTCACGACCTTCGGGTTCGGGGGCGGCCGCGAAGACATCTATGCCCCCGAGGACGACATCTACTGGGGCCCCGAGCGCGAGTGGCTCGGCGACGAGCGCTACAGCGGTGATCGCGAGTTGGCGAACCCGTTGGGTGCCGTTCAGATGGGCTTGATCTATGTCAACCCGGAGGGTCCCAACGGCAACCCGGATCCGCTCGCTTCGGCACGAGACGTCCGTGAGACCTTCGGCCGCATGGCCATGAACGACGAGGAGACCGTTGCCCTCACGGCAGGCGGCCACACGTTCGGCAAGGCCCACGGCGCCGCTCCGGATTCCCACCTCGACGCGGAGCCGGAGGGCGCCTCGCTCGCCGAGCAAGGTCTCGGGTGGAGGAGCCGGTACGGCTCCGGCATGGGCGACGACAGCATCACCAGCGGTATTGAAGGCCCGTGGACGCCAAACCCGATCGTGTGGGACAACGGCTACTTCCACATGCTGTTCTCGTACGAGTGGGAGCTCACACAGAGCCCGGCCGGTGCGCATCAGTGGACGCCGAAAGGGGTCAGCGACGAGGACCTCGCACCGATGGCCCACGATTCGTCGAAGACACAGGTACCGATGATGACCACCGCCGACATGGCGATGATCACCGATCCCGTGTACCGAGAGATCTCCCAGCGGTTCTACGAGAACCCCGATCAGCTCGCAGATGCGTTCGCCCGAGCCTGGTACAAGCTGCTGCATCGCGACATGGGTCCGGCGACTCGCTATCTCGGCCCGTGGGTGCCTGATGAGGAGCTGATCTGGCAGGATCCGGTGCCCTCAGTCGATCACGACCTGATCGACGCCGCCGACATCGCAGCGTTGAAGGCGAAAATCCTCGACACGGACCTGACCATCTCTCAACTGGTCTCGACGGCATGGGCGTCGGCTGCGACGTACCGCGATACCGACAAGCGAGGCGGCGCCAACGGTGCCCGCATTCGCCTCTCCCCTCAGGCGGAGTGGGACATCAATCTGACGTCCGGCGTGTCGCCAGTCGTCCGGGTTCTCGAGAGCATCCAGCAGGACTTCAATGCGACCGGGAACGGCAAGCGAGTGTCGCTCGCCGATCTCATCGTGCTCGGTGGTTGCGCCGCCGTTGAGTCTGCGGCGAAGGCCGGAGGGTTCGACGTCACCGTCCCCTTCACTCCGGGACGTACCGACGCGTCGCAGGAACAAACGGATGTCGAGTCCTTTGCGGTGCTCGAGCCGATTGCCGACGGATTCCGCAACTACCGGCAGAAGGGCCGCCAGGTGGCCGAAGAGCATCTGTTGGTCGACAAGGCCTTCATGCTCACGTTGTCGGCGCCGGAGATGGCCGTTCTCGTCGGCGGGATGCGGGTCCTCGACGCCAACGTCGGGCAGTCGAAGCACGGGGTGTTCACCGACCGTTCGGAGACCCTCTCCAACGACTTCTTCGTCAACCTGCTCGACATGGGCACGGAATGGCACCCGACATCCGACGCCGAAGACGTCTTCGAGGGTCGGGATCGAGCTACGGGTGAGGTCAAGTGGACCGGGACTCGCGTCGACCTCGCGTTTGGATCGAACTCCGAATTGCGGGCGATCGCCGAGGTCTACGGCGCCCACGACGCCAAGGAGAAGTTCGTCGATGACTTTGTTGCGGCCTGGGACAAGGTGATGAATCTCGACCGCTTCGACCTGGCATGACGATCGGCGCTTTCGGAGTTCATTGATCTGGGGACCCCCGCTCTGCGGGGGTTCCTTGCGTCAGCTCGGTGAATCCACAGCTTCGAGCACGAACACCGGGATCGGGTTCACCGATCGTTCGCGGTAGTTGCGGTATCCCGGATAGATGCGCGCCGCAGAGGTGAAGATCGCCTCCGTTTCGTCGCCGGACGCTTCTCGAGCCTGGACCGAAACGCTGTGGTTTCCATAGAGAATCGTCGCACCGGGGTTGGCACGCAGGTTGTGCGCCCACCCGGGAACCCGTCCCGTCCCGTAGTTCGACGCGATCAACGCCAGGTCACCGCCGACCGGGATGGCGGTCAGCGGACTGGTCCGTTCCAGTCCGCTGCGAGCACCCGTGGTGGTAAGCATCACGAGTGGAAACCCACCGATCTTCCCGGCAACCGTGAACCGGCCGCCACTGAGGCGATAGGACACTCGATCCATCGGGGCGAGCGTCTTGGAGAACACGAAGGCCCCGGGGCGTGTTGCCCCAAGCGTGTGCAGGACCCGTTGGATCACGTTGGCCCTCGGCGGCGGTGTGAACTCGACGTCGGCTTGGAGACCCATCGCTACCAACGATACCGCCGCATCGCTGTCAGCGCCGGGGGCACCTCAGCGCAGGTGAATGACGTTCCCGGTGATCAAACCAGCAGCATCGGACGCCAGGTAGGAGATCACCTCGGCGACATCCTCTGGCGCCACCACGTGGAACAGGTGTGGGTTGGCCGCGACGGCTTCCCGCACTTCATCGGAGACCCAGCCCGTATCGGTGACCGGTGGATGCACCACGTTCGACGTGATCCCCCGATCGGCCAGCTCGAATGCTGCCGCCATCGAGTAGTTCTCCAACGCGGCTTTCGCTGCGCCGTAGGAGACTTCGCCCGGGAAGCCCAGCGGGCCACCAGACGTCAGTCCGATGATCCGCCCCCACGACAGGCCGTGCAGGCGATGTCGATCGGCGAACTCGGAGATGAGCAACGCCGCTGCCCGGGCGTCGACTGCGAACTGCTGGTCGAAGGTCGTGGACGACACACGCCGGAGGTTCCGGCCGAACTCGTCGGCCGTTCGCGCCGCAAACGTGTCGGCCACCCATCCCGTCGCGTTGTTGACGAGGATGTCGACGGGACCGAAGGACTTCTCGGCGGCGTCGAACAGGCGACCGACCGTCTCGCCATCGCTCAGGTCGGCTTCCAGCGCCGTCGCCGATCCACCGGCAGCTGCGATGCTTTCGAGCACCTCACCGGCGTCCTTGGCTCGATTCGTGCGATACGCCTCCGGGATACCGGGATCCGGTTCGTCCTCGATCGCCAGGTACGAGATGACGACGGAAGCCCCGCTGCTTGCCAGCCGGGCGGCAGTGGCCCCACCGATCCCGTGGTTGGCGCCGGTGACGAGCGCCACGTGTCCCGACAGGTCGAATGAAGGTTGCAGCGCCACAACATACCTCCGGGGGAGCAACGATCGACAGTGTGGCGCCGCAGGCCCGGTTCGTAAAACACCCTTGACCCTCGCCGGAAGTCACTGGTCGATTGGAGCCGAGCACTCGTCCGCGGCGAGCGTGCCCCGAGGCGCCTCGATCAAGTAGGCAAGCCAGCCAACAGCAACCAATCGCCAAGAAGGTCCTGGCCTGGTGCCGTCACCACTGCCACACCTGACAACGACGTCACGTTCTGCGCGACCCTTGCGGGCTCCCTTCCCTGCCCACCCACGGGAGCATGTCCAGTCTCATCGTCCACCAGGACACCAACACGGCTGGCCGCACTATCCCTCCGCCACGTCGAGGACCGACTCGATCACTGAGTCGAAAGCCATGTGATTGGCGCCTTCGACGACGACGAGCTCCGTGTCGTATCCGGCCTCTGCGAGCGCGTCTTGGAGTGATTCGGATCGACGCAACGGAGGATCCCACGCCTTGTCGGGGAGCCAGTCACCGTGGACCAGACGAACCACGAGCGATGGGTTGCCGCCGATGTGACGGTACGGGTCGATCAGCTCCCACATCTCATCGCTCGAGACGTAGTCACCTCCCTTGAGCGGACCGAAGCGGGTCGACCAACTGTACGGCCCCTCGTAGCCGACGAACGCGTCCGGAAGCGACGACCCTTCGGCTACGACACACTCGCCCGGAAAGGCATCCCCAGCCAACGCAGCCACGATTCCCGTGGATGCGCCCGCAGAATGACCCGCCAGGACGATCCGGTCGGGATCGCCGCCGTAGTCGGCCGCCGTCGCCCGGGCGAACCGGATTGCGCACGCCTCCTGAGCGATCGAGGTGTCGAGGGTGAGGTGTTTCAGCAGGTCGTCTGCATCAAAGAGATGCATCATGACGGAGATGTTGAAGACCACGAGGCCCTGGGCCGCCATTGCGGTGGCGTCCCCTTTGTAGTGCTGCCTACGGACCTCATAGCCGTGCACCAAGACCACGGTCGGCCAAGGCCCCGGCTCGGCCGGGTGGTAGATGTCGAGAAGCTGGCCGGCGCCGTACTCGATGTCGACAACCTCCATCACCTCGAGCATCGGCTCTGCTGCGGTCGAGGTGACGGCTGCGACTTCGGTCGATGGTGCACCCGTCGTTGTGGTCCCAGCCGAGGCGTCGTCGCCGCACCCCCCGAGGAGCAGTGCTGCCGCAAGCAGTACCCCAACACCCCTTCGCATACCGGCCTCCCGTGAGCATGAGCCGTCAGCTATCTCTCCACGGTTCCACCGACTCAACTCGGACCCCAGGGCCCAACGACTCGAATCACATTGCGTCGGACCGGCCCCTGCCCGACTCGGACGGCGTTCAGTGGGTACGGTCATCGAGACGTAGGGACACGTTTCCGAGGACTTCGACGGAGACGGCGGCCAGACCGATCGAACCCGAACTCTGTGACTCGATGGCGGACAACTCGCTCGCTGTACGACCGAACAGCGGCCTCATCGCCCGCAGCGACGATCAGAACTCCTGGCGTGGCGGAATGCCCCCGGCCGAGTTCGCAAAAGCGAACTCGAACCCACTGAAGCCCGGCGACAGCCGGGCTTCAGTGGGCGTTGACGGACTCGAACCGCCGGCCTCTTCCTTGTAAGGGAAGCGCTCTAGCCAACTGAGCTAAACGCCCGAAACGGGCCGCCATGGTACCCGGTCCCAGGCAAAGCATCACCCTCAGGGTTCCCCCCGACCACTCCGGGACAAGTCAGGGTCGGGACCGGGAAAGACCCAATACCGCGGCATTGGGGTATCCCGCACGATGGGGCCATGGAAACAACAACCCACACCCCAGCACCCGCATCCACCAACCGCCTCGAGCGCCCTATCCAAGGTCGCGTTCTCGCCGGTGTCGCCGCAGGCATCGCCCAGCGGGCGAACATCTCGGTCGGGCTCACCCGGCTCGGATTCATCATCGCTTCGCTCTTCGGCGGCTTCGGCGTCCTCCTCTACCTCGCTGCTTGGGCATTGATGCCCGAGGAAGGCGTCGAGGAGGCACCGGCAGAGCGGTGGTTTGCCAATCTGAACAATCCGGATCGGCGCACGGGAGCGATCCTCATCGGCATTGCCGGCGCCATCGTGATCGTCTCACTGGCCCCGATCACCGCCATCGCAGTCGTCGCCCTCGTCATCGGAGCCGCAGTGCTCGCCGCCGACAAGAAGGCAGAACGAGGTACCGAGGAGCCGACGCTCGGCGAGAACGTCGAGCCGGACGCCGCCCTCGATGACGACTCGAACGACGACGTCCACGCCAACGGTGCGGCCGACGCCGAGCAGACCTGATCTCCTCTACGAATCGAAGGGAACCACCACATGCGCATCAGCAAGCTCATCGGCGCCGTTGCAGGCGTCATCATGACCCTCGCCGGCCTCGGACTCACCGTGGCCGGCGGGGTGGCGCTCGCCATCCCGGACGACAACGGCTGGGTCTCCGTCGGGCCGGCTCGGGTCCGCAGCGACGCCGCCGCCCTGGTCGGGGACGACATCCACATCGATCTGGACAAGCACATCGGCGACGGCCGCACCATCGTGACCTGGGATGCGATCGCCACCGAGATCACGGTCGAAGATCGCAACGGGAAGAGTGTGTTCGTCGGCGTTGGACCGTCATCCGACGTTGCGGCATATCTGTCCGGCACCTCCGTCGCCTACGCCGAGTGGGACAACGACGAGTTTGATGTCGACGGCTACGCAGCCGGTGGCGCCGCTCCCAACCCCCTCGACCAGGACTTCTGGGTTGCGACCGGCGTCGATGGTGTCCTCGACTGGGACGCCGGCGACGGTGAATGGTCGATAGTCCTGGTCAACGCCGACGGCTCGCCGGGCATCGACGTCGCCGTCTCCGGCGCCGCGAGGATCCCGTTCCTCGGCGCCATCGGAGCCGGCCTCCTCATCGCCGGACTCTTGTTCCTGGCAGGCGGGATCACGCTCACGTACTTCGGTGTGCGTGCTGTCCCGGATCGCCCGACCGCACCGGCAACGCCGCCGGCCGTCGCCGGTACGCCGTAATCCTGCACCACTCGCCGGCCGGTGATGCCACTGGCATCCCGGCCGGCGTCGGCGCGTTCAGACGCCACCGAGTGCTCGATTGCAGCGTCGGCAGCGGCCCTAACCTCTACGCCCATGTCCAAGCGGCTCGCCAACTCCCTGGTCTTCTTCAGCGCAGCTGCCGTCCTGGTCCTCGAGATCCTGGCGGGCCGCTTGATGGCGCCATACGTCGGCGTCACGCTCGAGACGTTCACCGGGATCATCGGCACCGTTCTCGCCGGCATCTCGATCGGGGCGTGGGCCGGCGGCCGCATCGCCGACAGGATCGAGCCGTCGAAGCTGCTCGGCCCCATACTCATTGCCGGCGGCACCCTCGCATTGCTTGCGCCGCCCGTTGTCCATGTGATCGGTCCGGCGATGCGGGCGGCAGGACCGGTGGAGATCGTCGTGCTGACCGTGATGGCGTTCTTCCTGCCGGCGACCGTCCTCAGCGCCGTCACACCGATCGTCGTGAAGATCCGACTCACCTCGCTGGAGGAGACCGGCGCGGTGGTTGGCTCGTTCTCGGCCGTCGGCACCGCGGGAGCGATCTTCGGGACGTTCCTCACCGGCTTCATCCTCGTGGCGTCCCTTCCTAGCCGGCCGATCGTCTTCGCCGTCGGTGGCCTGCTCATTGCGTGGGGCGCATGGCTGTGGATCCGGCTGCGGGGTCGCGAAGGTGTCACGCTCTTGCTCCTGCCGACCGTTCTCGCTGGAGGTGCGCTCGTGGGCTTCGACGGACCGTGCGACGTCGAGACCACCTACTACTGCGCCTACGTCACGGAGGACCCGGACCGCCCGACGGGTCGGGTCCTGTGGTTGGATACGCTGCGTCACAGCTACGTCGATCTCGCCGACCCCACCTACCTCGAGTTCCGCTACTCGAGGAACTTCGAACATGTACTCGACACGATCCCCGACGGTCCGCTCGACGTGCTCTCCATCGGCGG
>JASJAX010000021.1 GCA_030066755.1 Acidimicrobiia bacterium | reverse complement strand
CGCACGGAGTCCTCTGCGCCGGCGAACGTCTCGGCGACGATCGAGCGAATGTATGCGCACATCTCGCCCGCATCGTCCGACGTTGCCGTCTTGCCCGTTCCGATCGCCCAGATCGGCTCGTACGCGATCACCAGTCCGGCGACCTGTTCGGCCGAGAGGCCCTGAAGACCCAACCGAACCTGCGAACCGACTCGCTCTTGTGCGAGGCCCTGCTCGCGTTCCTCGAGGGTCTCCCCACAGCAGAAGATCGGGACCATCTCGCGCGCCAACACAGCTTTCACCTTGCGGTTGATGTCATCGTCGAGCTCACCGAAGAGCTGCCGCCGCTCGGAGTGACCGAGAATCACATACGAGACCGACAGCTTCTTGAGCATGTCCGGTGACACTTCGCCGGTGTACGCGCCACTCTCTTCCCAGTGGCAGTTCTGAGCTGCGAGACCGATCTGCAGGTGATCGGTCTCGATGACCGTCTGTGCCGATCGCAATGCCGTGAAGGGCGGCGCAACGACCACGTCCACTCGGGCGTGATCGCCCGGATCGAGGCGGTAGCTGAGCTTCTGCACCATCTGGATCGTGTCGAGATGTGTGGCGTGCATCTTCCAGTTGCCGGCGATCAAGTCCTTACGCATCTGCCCACCTCCGAAGTGCGGCGATTCCGGGCAGCTCTTTGCCCTCGAGCATCTCGAGCCCGGCACCGCCGCCGCTCGAGACATGTTTCACATCTGATTCCTTGCCGAGGAGCCGGATCGCAGCGACGCTGTCGCCGCCGCCGATCACGGTGAAACCTTCGGCCTGTGCAACTGCAGCAGCGACCCCTTCGGTGCCAGCCCTGAAGGCATCCCACTCGAAGACCCCCATGGGGCCGTTCCAGAACACGCTGTGGGCCGAAGCGACCACGCCCCCGAAACGGGCGACACTCTCCGGTCCAATGTCGAGGCCCATGCGACCTTCGGGCATGTTCGAGGCAGGGACCGTGTCGTGCGGGGAGTCCGCCGCAAAGGTGTCGGCAACGACGATGTCGTCGGGCAGCAAGATCTTGCCGCCGTACTCCGAGCGGAGGAGGTCTCGAACCTCGCCGAGCATGGACTCCTCCACCAGCGAGGTTCCCACCTCGTGACCATGGGCCGCCAGCAGCGTGAAGCACATGCCGCCACCGACGAGCATCTGGTCGACCTTGGGCAGCAGGTTCTTCATCACGCCGAGTTTGTCCGACACCTTGGCACCACCGAGCACGACGACATACGGCCGCTCGGGATCCTCCAGAAGCGCCCCGAGTGCAGCCACCTCTTTCTCGAGGAGGCGGCCGGCGGCCGATGGGAGCCGCTCTGCGACTCCGACCGTCGATGCGTGCGCACGGTGAGCGGACCCGAAGGCATCGAGCACGAACCGGTCGGCAAGCGCGGCGAGGCCGTCGCTGAGTGCTGGATCGTTGGCCTTCTCCCCCGGCTCGAAGCGAGTGTTCTCGAGCACAACCACGGCGTCGTCAGGAGCCGCTGCGACGGCGGCTTCGACTTCGGGGCCGGCGACGGCGTCGACCTTGACGACCGGGAAGCCGCCGAGGTCACCAAGGCGCGCCGCAACCGGGTCCATCACGAACGCCGGATCGACACCCTTGGGTCGACCGAGGTGACTGCACAACACCACCTTGGCGCCGCGCGAGCGCAGCTCCTCGATGGTCGGCAGACTCGCACGGATCCGGAAGTCGTCGCCGACTCCCCCTTCGACGAGGGGAACGTTGAGATCGGCGCGGACGAGAACCGTGCGGCCATGTACGTCGAGCGAGTCGATTGTGGGAAGGTTCATCACTAGCCGAGCCGAGCTACGAGGTCGACGAGTCGGCTCGAGTAGCCCCACTCGTTGTCATACCAGCCGAGCACCTTGACCATGTTGTCGCCGGGCACGATGGCCGCGGCTGCGTCGTAGATGCACGAGTGCGGGTCCCCGACGATGTCGCTGGAGACGATCGGATCCTCCGTGTAGCGCAGAATGCCCTGGAGAGGACCGTCGGCCGCGGCCTTGAATGCCTCCTGGACTTCCTCGAGCGTGACGTCACGGCTGAGCGTGGCGACCAGGTCGGTGATCGATCCGTCCGGAACCGGAACCCGCATGGCCATTGCCTGCATCTTCCCGTTCAGATTGGGCAGCACCTTGCCGATTGCGCTGGCCGCGCCGGTAGCCGTCGGGATGATGTTCGCAGCGCCGGCCCGAGCCCGGCGCAAGTCCTTGTGCGGCACGTCGAGCATCGCCTGATCGTTCGTGTACGCATGGACGGTGGTGAACATCCCTCGCTCGATGCCAAACGCATCGTCGAGGACCTTTGCCATGGGCGCAATGCAGTTCGTCGTGCACGAGGCATTCGAGATGATCTTGTGCTGTGAAGGATCCAGTGCGTCGTCGTTGACTCCGAGAACCAGAGAGATGTCGGCGTCGCCGGACGGTGCGCTGATCACGACGTACTCGGCGCCGGCGGTGCGATGCTTGGATGCCGCCTCGTGGCTGCGGAAGATGCCCGTCGACTCGATCACAACGTCGACATCCAGATCGCCCCACGGCAAGGTCGCCGGGTCGCGTTCGGAGAAGACCTTGAACTGGTCACCATCGACGAGAAGATCACCGTCGACGACCTCGACCGAGCCCGGGTACGTGCCGTGCACGGTGTCGTACTTCAGCAGGTGGGCAAGGGTCTCTGCACTCGTCAGGTCGTTCACGGCCACCATGTCGAATCCGGCGTTGCTCTTCTTCGCGGCGCGGAAGAAGTTGCGGCCGATCCGACCGAAGCCGTTGATCGCTACCTTCATGTGTCTCCCTTTCTGAGGGGTCGTCAATTGGTGAACAGTCGCCCGAGCACGCCACCGAGTCGGGCGGGATCATGCCGGGGCCGTGGACTCGTTGGGTCGACGAGGTCGGCGTAGACCACGTCGGCGCCGTATGTCGCCATCACCTCAGCATCGACGTCGAGGGCTTCCAGCGGAGGTTCCACGGTGATGGGCGACGCATTCGCAACGATAGTCGAGGGGGGGCGGATGCCCGACAGGGCCAAAAGGCCATCGAGATGGTCCGCGGCGTCCATTCCGAGCGTCTCCGCGTCCTGGGTCGTCAGGTTGGCGACATAGACCAATCGTGCCGACGTTGCATTGATGGCTTCCACCATTCCGGGAACCACGAGGGCCGCCAGGATCGACGTGTAGAGGCTGCCGGGACCGAGGACGATCTGGTCTGCTGCGGCGATGGCGTCGAGGGCCGACTGGGATGGCTCCGCCTCCCGTGGCTCTACCCACAGTTCCTCGACCGCACCGTGGGCGAGCGCCACGGCGACTTGGCCCTCGTAGTCCCGTCCCGCGATCACACCCTTGAGATGGAGTCGCTGCGGGGATACCGGCACGACGATTCCTGCGGACCTCAGGAGACGCTGACAGAGCCGCAGGGCAGCCTCGAAGTCGCCTTCGAGGTCGGCGAGCGAAGCAATGATGAGATTCCCCAACGAATGGCCGGACACGTCCGCCGAGTCGAAGCGGTAGTCGAAGAGCCGTCGCCACACCGAGTCGTCGGGGGTCAGGGCGATCAGGCACTTGCGGATATCGCCCGGCGGTGGGATCTCGAGGGCCGGGGCGAGCCGACCGGACGATCCACCGTCGTCGGCCACGGTGACGATGGCGGTGATCGTGCCGGCGTAGCGGGTCATTGCCTGCAACGCCTGGGCGAGCCCTTTGCCTCCACCGATCGCAACCACGCGGGGCCCGCGACGGACTGCTGAGAGTGCCTGTTCGAGGACGTCTGGTTCGACGTCGAGTGGCCTCACGACACCGGCCGATCCGGCAGATCCCGATGCGCAACCGTTACGTCGACCTCGCTCCCCGGCGAGAGACGGCGGCCGAGTTCTTCTGCAATCGCGACCGACCGATGACGCCCACCGGTGCAGCCGATCCCGATCGTCAGGTACGACTTGCCTTCGCTGCGGTAGCGCGGCACGAGGAACTCCAGCATGCCCTCGAGCTGCGCCAAAAAGGCTTGGGTGTCGGCATCGTCCAACACATAGGTTCGCACGGGATCGTCCAACCCGGTCTGGGGGCGGAGCTTGGGATCCCAATGCGGGTTCGGGAGGAATCGGACGTCGAACATGACGTCGACGACGCGTGGCACGCCGCGTTTGAAGCCGAACGACACGACGTTGATCCGCATACGTTGTGCGTCGGCCTCATCGCCGAACGCAGCTTCGACGCGCCGGCGGAGGTCGTGGACGGTGAGGTCGGAGGTGTCGATGATGACGTCGGCCATTCCGCGGATGTCCTCGAACGCCGCCCGCTCGATCGCGATCTTCTCGGCCAACGTCCCTTCGGTCACCGGGTGGGTTCGGCGTGTCTCCTCGAATCGACGAGACAGCGCGGCATCGTCGGCGTCGAGATACAAGATCGTTGCGAGAACGCTGCGGTCGGACAGGCCGGCCAGCGCCTCCTCGAGTTGGTCGGCGGTCACTCCCCCGCGCGTGTCAACCACGGTTGCGACTCGGGAGCGGGCGCCATCCGCCGTGCCGATCCGATCGACCACGTCGACAATCAGGCTCGGCGGCAGGTTGTCGACGACGAAGTACCCCATGTCCTCGAGTGCGTTCGCCGCCTGTGATCGCCCTGCTCCCGACAGCCCGGTGACGATGATGACCCGAGGTTCTGTCATAGAGGGAACGGTAGACGGGTGGGGGCGCGTTTAAGGGGATCTGGACGCGAGGGGCAACGGGCCAATCAAGTCCCAGGTCCCAGGTCCCAGGTCCCAAGTTCCAAGTGGACCTCGCGCGCGGAACACAACCGTCTGACTTGAGACTTGAGACTTGGGACTTGACCTCATGGCTGCCCATACAGATCTGCCGCGTCCCTACCGGCGACCGCCTCAACCGTGCAGTGCTTGATACAGATCCTGCGCCACGTTGGCCGGTACGTGTTCGGCGAGCTGCTCGATATCGGCCTCGCGGAGCCGCTTGAGCGAGCCGAAAGCCCGGAGCAGCGACTTCTTGCGGGTGGCGCCGATTCCGGGAACATCATCCAACACCGAGTCCACCATCCGCTTGCCCCGGAGGCGTCGGTGGTACGTGACGGCGAAACGGTGGGCTTCGTCGCGCACCCGTTGGAGGAGATACAGCGCTTCCTCGCCGCGAGGAATGACGAGGGGGGTCCCGCCGCCCGGGAAGTAGACCTCCTCGAGTCGCTTGGCGAGACCGACTGCCGGGATCGAGAGTCCCAACTCGTCGAGCACCTTGACGGCGCGGCCGAGCTGACCGGCCCCACCATCGATCACCACGAGCGAGGGTGGATACGCAAACTTGCCGCGCTCGCCGACCGGACGCTCCCGATCGGCGAGATACGCAGTGAATCGCCTCCGCAGAACCTCCTCCATCGCCGCGAAGTCGTCCTGGCCATCCAGTGTCCGCACCTTGAACCGGCGATAGTCGGACTTCTTGGCGAGCCCGTCCTCGAACACCACCATCGAACCGACCGTGTCACGACCCTGGATCGTCGAGATGTCGTAACACTCGATCCGCAGCGGTGGTTCGTCGAGGTCGAGGTGCTCCTGGAGCGACCGCAAGGCCCGTGCCCTGGCGTTGTGATCGGTCAGCCGTTTCAGTCGGTGTCGAGCAAACGCCTCGCGCGCATTGGCGCGAGCGGTCTCCATCAGACGGCGTTTTGGTCCGCGCTGCGGGACACGCAACGACACTCGTGCTCCCCGGCGAACGTCGAGCCACTCGTTCCACAGGGCGACATCCTCGGGGAGAACCTGGACGAGCACTTGTTTGGGTGGGGCCTCGGCTCCATAGAGCTGTCCGAGCATCACGGCGACCAGCTGCTCCGTGGTGACGTCTTCAACTCGGTCGACGATGGTGGTCTTGGTTCCGACGAGGCGGCCACGTTTGACGTTCATCACGACGACGACGACCTCGAGCTCGTCTTCCTCGAACGCTACGAGGTCGAAGCTCTCTGCGCTCTGCGTGATCAACTCCTGCCGGGCCAGGGCGCGCTCGGCGGCATGCAACTGGTCGCGATACCGGGCCGCCCGCTCGTACTCCTGTTCCTCGGCCGACGTATGCATCTGAGCGCGAAGGTCCGAGAGCACATCGTTGGAGTCACCATCGAGGAACGCCGCCAGTCCATCCACGTAGCCCTGATAGGTGTCGGAGTCGACGGCACCAACGCACGGCGCCGAACATCGACCGATGTCGTAGAGCAGACATGCACGCCCGAGCGCGGCGTGGTTGTTGTATTTGGAGTTCGTGCACGTCCTCACCGGGAACGTCCGAATCAGCAGATCGAGCGTGTCACGGATGGCGTAAGCATTTGCGTACGGTCCGAAGTACTGCACCCCCTTGCGGCGCTTGCCTCGCATGACTGATGCTCGCGGCCACTCGTCCTTCCGGGTGATGGCGAGATAGGGGAAGCTCTTGTCGTCCCGGAGCCGGATGTTGAAACGAGGCTGATGCTCTTGAGCAAGCGAGAACTCGAGCATCAGCGCCGCGACCTCGTTCTCCGTGACAATCCAGTCGACGCTGTCCGCGGCCTCGACCATGGCGCGGGTCTTGAGGGCGAGATCCCGGCTGAAGTAGTTGGCGAGTCGCTTGCGGATCGACTTGGCCTTGCCCACATAGAGAACGGCGCCGTGTGGATCGCGGAAGAGGTAGACACCGGGCTTGTCCGGTATGGATCCGGCGGGGGGACGCGTGACCATGAGGGGATGCTACGAGACGCGACCGCGATACCCGGACAAAGCGCGGCGTCCAGACACGGAAGAACCCCCGGGCATCCGCCCGGGGGTTCTCATCACTGGATCACGCTGAAACTCAGCTTGCGATCGCGATCGCAATCGCCTTCTTGCCTTCGAGGATCGCATCGACGGACGACTCTTCGAGGGTGTAGGTGCAGTACTCCTGCACCGCCCCGAGATCTTCGGTGGTGAGCCAACTCGGTGCCTGCTCGATCACATCGAGCTCGGGCATCGCTTCGACGATGTCGGCTGCGCTGTTGGCAACGACGTAGCCCCAGGCCGTGCCCGTGCCGTATTCATACGCGACGAGATGTTCCTTCACGCTGCATCCTCCGGTGCGAGTCTCTTGGGGTGTATCGGCATCGGAAGGCCAGATCTTTACTTGGGTCGAGAAGTACTGAGTACTGAGTACTGAGTACCGAGACCTGGTCAGCCGCCGCGTGGCCGGTTCAGCTTGCTGGTCTTCTCCAGCGGATGCCGAGGAGGCGGGGGAACTGCTCCTGGCCGATCAGACCGGGGTGACGGACGATGGTTGCGGGACTCAGCGGTCGTTCCTCGAGCTGCTCGAGGTTCCAGCCCGCTGATGCCGCCGCGTTGAGGATGCGGCCCATCGGTCGATGGTGAAACGTGACGGTGCCGGCGCCGGCGGGCTCGTGCGATTCGACCTCCGCGAAGTACGGACCCCATCGCCAGAGGATCTCGCCGTCACTCTGATCGACGATCGGGCCGGAACGAGGGGCCGTGTACGCCGGGTGGTTCATCACCGCCACCAACGTGCCACCGGGCATCGTCACCCGAGCCGCTTCCGCCATGAGCGTGTCCAGTGCTGCGACGTGTTCCAGCACCATCACGGCGATCGAACCGGCGCACGAGGCAGATCGGACCCAGGCGAGTTCTGGCAGCTCCGTCCGGACGACCGGGCGCCCGCCGGCGGCGGCCACCCGCAGGAGCTCCCACGACCCGTCGCAACCTACAACGGTGCGATCATCGAGTTCGCGCATCACGCGACCCTCGCCACACCCGATATCGAGCACCGGTCCGGTCGGGGCAGTGAACAGCTCGAGGGCGAGCGGCAGGACGTCGTCCCGATACGCTGCATCGTCCTCGACCTCGCTGAGCCACCACGCGGCGAGGTCGTCCCACTCGGTCACCCGTCGAGGACCTCTCGCAGGAACTTCCCGGTGTAGGAATCGGGCACCTTGGCCACTTCCTCAGGTGTGCCGTGCGCAACCACCCGTCCACCTTCCGAACCGCCTTCTGGCCCGAGATCGATGATCCAGTCCGCCGTCTTGATGACATCCAGGTTGTGTTCGATCACCACGACGGTGTTCCCCGAATCGACGAGCCGCTGAAGCACGCCGAGGAGCTTGCGGATGTCCTCGAAATGCAGGCCGGTCGTCGGCTCGTCCAGGATGTAGAGGGTCCGACCGGTCGAACGTTTGCCGAGCTCCGATGAGAGCTTGACGCGCTGGGCTTCGCCACCCGACAGCGTCGGGGCCGGTTGGCCGAGGCGGATGTAGCCGAGGCCGACGTCGTACAACGTCTGGAGAATCCGGGCGATGGTCGGCTGATTCTCGAAGAAATGCAACGCTTCTTCGATGGACATGTCCAGGACGTCGGCGATGTTGTGGCCCTTGAACTCGACCTCGAGCGTATCCCGGTTGTAACGGCGACCCTTGCAGGTCTCGCACGGGATGTAGACGTCGGGCAGGAAATGCATCTCGATCCGAAGCGTCCCGTCGCCCTTGCAGGTCTCGCACCGCCCGCCTGCAACGTTGAACGAGAACCGGCCGGGTTTGTAGCCACGCATGCGCGCATCCGAGGTTGACGCGAACAGCGTCCGGATCTTGTCGAAGGCCTTCGTGTACGTGACCGGATTCGATCGAGGGGTACGGCCGATCGGTGATTGGTCGATGTTGATGACCTTGTCGATGTGCTCGAGACCCTCGATCCGTCGATGGGCACCCGGGAGGCTACGGGCACCGTGGAGTTGCGAGTGGAGCGCCTTGGACAGGATCTGTTGTACCAGGGACGACTTGCCGCTCCCCGAAACGCCCGTCACCGCAACGAACAGGCCGAGTGGGAACTCGACGTCGATCTCCCGCAGGTTGTTCTCTGCAGCCCCAAGTACGTTGATCGCCGCGCCGTTACCGATACGACGAACGGAGGGCACAGGGATCGACCTGCGGCCGGCCATGTAGTCACCCGTGATCGAGGCCGGCTCCTCCATGATGTGCTCGAGGGGGCCTTCGGCGACGATGCTCCCGCCGTGTTCGCCGGCGCCGGGGCCGATGTCGACGATGTGATCCGCAACCCGCATCGTTTCCTCGTCGTGCTCGACGACGATCAGCGTGTTGCCGAGATCGCGGAGCCGGATGAGCGTCTCGATCAGCCGCTGGTTGTCGCGTTGGTGCAGCCCGATCGACGGCTCGTCGAGGATGTACAGGACACCCACGAGGCCCGATCCGATCTGTGTGGCGAGGCGAATCCGTTGGGCCTCTCCCCCGGCGAGGGTTGCCGCGGATCGCATCAACGTCAGGTAGTCGAGTCCGACGTCGACCAGGAAGTCGAGACGAGCCTTGATCTCCTTGACCACGAGGGCCGCGATAGCTGCGTCCCGGTCGTTCAACTCGAGGTCTTCGATGAACGCACGCGACTCACGCAACGACCGAGAGGAGAAGTCGAAGATGGTGATCCCACCAACGGTGACGGCGAGCGACACCGGGTTGAGCCGGGCTCCTCGGCACGAGTCGCACGGCACCTCGCGCATGAACTCGGCGTATGCGGCGCGCGCCCCGTCGCTCTCGGCGTCCTTGTACCGGCGCTCGAGCCACGGGATGACGCCCTCGTAGGTGGTCTGGTAGCGCCGCTTTCGGCCGAACCGGTTCTCGTAGGACACCTCGTACGGCTGGTCCCCACCGCCGTAGAGCAGCAGCTCCTGCTTGGCCTTCGAGATCCGCTCGAAGGGTCGGGCCATGTCGATGCCCTTGGCCGCGGCCACGGCAGCGAGCACACGCTGGTAGTACCGCTGACGGTTTCGTCCGCCCCACGGCGCAATTGCTCCGTCGTCGAGACTCTTCTCGGGCTGCGGCACGACGAGCTTCGGATCCACCTGGTAGCGGGTGCCGATTCCACTGCACTCCGGGCAAGCGCCGTACGGGCTGTTGAAGGAGAAGTTGCGTGGTTGAAGGTCCTCGAACGACAACCCGCACTCGGGGCATGCGAAGTGCTGACTGAACGCAAGCGTCGGGCCGTCGACGACGGCAACATGCGCGACTCCCTCTGCAAGGCCCAAGGCGGTCTCGAGTGAGTCGGTGAGGCGTCGTTCGATTCCGTCCTTTCGGACGAGCCGGTCGACGACGACTTCGATGGTGTGCTGGAAGTACCGGTCGAGCTTGATGTCGTCGGTCAGATCGCGGATCTCGCCGTCGATCCTGGCGCGGCTGAAGCCGTCTTTGGCGAGGTCCTTCAGCAGCGCTTCGTACTCGCCTTTGCGGCCCCGGATCACGGGGGCCAGGATCTGAAACCGGGTCCCCTCGGGGAGTTCGAGGATCTGGTCCACGATCTGTTGCGGCGTCTGCCGAGCGACTGGGTTCCCGTCGTTGGGACAGTGCGGAATCCCGATCCGGGCGTACAGGAGCCGCAGGTAGTCGTGGATCTCGGTCACGGTGCCGACCGTCGACCGTGGGTTGCGACTGGCAGTCTTCTGATCGATCGAGATCGCCGGCGAGAGCCCCTCGATGAAGTCGACGTCGGGCTTGTCCATCTGGCCGAGGAATTGCCTGGCGTACGCCGACAGACTCTCGACGTACCTGCGTTGCCCCTCGGCATAGATCGTGTCGAATGCGAGCGAGGATTTCCCGGATCCGGACAGCCCGGTGAACACGATGAGCTGCTCGCGCGGCAACTCGAGATCGAGGTTCTTCAGGTTGTGCTCGCGAGCACCCCGAATCGTGATGGTGTCCCTTGCCACGTCCTCAAATCCCCTTCCGACCGCCGCGCATGGCCGGACCTGCGAGTGTAGTGACACCCCGTGACACAAATTACATCGGTGCGACTTTGTCGCACCGATGAGTACGGAGTACCGAGTACTGAGTACCGAGACGCCGCCTCTGGCTACTGGAAGTGAGCGAAGCGAACGTGCTGGCGACTGGAAGCGAGGCGCAGCCGAGCGTACTGCGATGAGCGCTAGCTCATCGCCTCCGACATCTCGCGGAGCTCTCGTTTGAGCTCGTTGACTTCGTCGCGAAGGCGGGCGGCGTACTCGAACCGCAGTTCCCCTGCCGCTTCGTGCATCTCCTCTTCGAGGCTCTGGATGAGCCGGCGGAGATCGTCGGTCGGCAGATCGAGTGGCGGCCGCTCGGTGAGTTCCTTGCGACGCCTGTCCCCCATCGCCGGACCGCCGCTCGACACGAGTTCGAGGATGTCGGAGACCTTCTTGCGGATCGTTTGGGGATCGATGCCGTGGTCCTCATTGAACTGCAGCTGGATACGCCGACGTCGATTTGTCTCGTTGATCGCCCGCTGCATCGAATCGGTGACTGCGTCGGCGTACATGACGACCTGCCCATCGACGTTGCGTGCTGCCCGTCCGATCGTCTGGATGAGACTCGTCTCCGAGCGCAGGAATCCCTCCTTGTCCGCATCGAGGATGGCTACCAGGCTCACCTCAGGGAGGTCCAGACCCTCGCGCAGCAGGTTGATCCCGACGAGTACGTCGTATTCACCCAGACGCAGGTCTCTCAGGATCTGGACCCGTTCGAGCGTATCGATGTCGGAGTGGAGGTAGCGGGCCCGCACGCCGAGCTCGAGCAGGTAGTCGGTCAGGTCCTCAGCCATCTTCTTGGTGAGCGTCGTGACCAGGACTCGCTGGTCGTTCTCAGCCTTCGTCCGGATCTCCTCAACCAAGTCGTCGATCTGCCCCTTGGTGGGGCGAACAACGACCTCGGGATCGACGAGTCCCGTCGGACGAATGATCTGCTCGACGACCTGGGCTGACTGCTCGAGCTCCCATGCCGCCGGAGTCGCCGAGAGGAGCACCACCTGCTGGGTGCGGTCGTACCATTCCTCGAAGGTGAGCGGCCGGTTGTCCATGGCAGACGGCAGCCGGAAGCCGTGACCGACGAGTACCTCCTTTCGGCTGCGGTCGCCGGCGTACTGCCCGTGGATCTGCGGAACGGTCACGTGGGACTCGTCGAGCACCATGAGGAAATCTTCGGGGAAGTAGTCGAGCAGGGTGTACGGCGCCTCGCCGGCGTCTCGTCCGTCGAGCCAGCGTGAGTAGTTCTCGATGCCGGAGCAGAACCCGACCTCGCGCATCATCTCCATGTCGTACGAGGTTCGCATCCGCAGCCGCTGCGCCTCCAACAGCTTGTTCTGGCGCTGCAGCTCATCGAGCCGTTCGGCGAGTTCGACCTCGATTCCACTGAGCGCCTTGAGCATCCGCTCCTGACCCGTGACGTAGTGGGATGCCGGATAGACCCAAAGCTCGGCGAGATCGTCCATGACTTCGCCGGTCACCGGGTTCATCTTCAGAATTCGCTCGACTTCGTCGCCGAAGTACTCGACGCGGAAGAGGGCTTCCTCGTAACTCGGGAACACCTCCAGCGTGTCCCCTTTGAGCCGGAACTTCCCGCGGACGAGGTTGACTTCATTCCGTTCGTACTGGATGTCGACCAGACGCCGAATTGCGTGCTCGAGCGGATACTCGACTCCACGTACGAGCCGCAGAACCTGGCGCTCATACTGCTCCGGCGAACCGAGGCCGTAGATCGCCGACACCGAGGCAACGATGAGCACGTCCTCGCGCGTCAGCAAGGCGGCGGTCGCCGAATGGCGCAACCGCTCGATCTCGTCGTTGACCGTCGACTCCTTCTCGATGTAGGTGTCGGTGGAGGCGATGTACGCCTCAGGCTGGTAGTAGTCGTAGTAGCTGACGAAGTACTCCACCCGGTTCTCGGGGAAGAACTGACGGAACTCATTGGCGAGCTGGGCTGCGAGCGCCTTGTTCGGAGCCAGGACGAGGGTCGGCTTCTGCACCTGCTCGACGAGCCAAGCAACGGTGGCCGATTTCCCCGAGCCGGTGATGCCGAGCAGCGTCTGGAACCGATCGCCGCGCGCAACACCTTCAGCGAGACGAGCGATGGCTGCGGGCTGATCGCCGGCCGGAGCGAAATCCGAATGAACCTTGAACGGAGGCATCCCGCAAGCGTACCGGTGCAGGGTGACAAGAAAGGAGTCTCACGTCTCACGTCTCAGGTCGCTGAGTCTCAGGTCTCAGGTCCCAGGTCCCAGGTCCCGAGTTGCGGGGTGAAGACTTGCGCCTTGTGACTTGGGACTTGCGACTTGGGACTTGCGACTCGCGACTCGGGACTACCCGCCCAACCTCTCCCACACCTCATCCACCTTCGCGATCAGCTGCTCGAGTGTGCCGTCGTTGACGATCACCTCGTCGGCCGACTCGATCCACGCGGTGTCATCCAGTTGCTGCTCGCTGCGGCTCACGGCGTCGTTGCGATCCATGCCACGTGCAACCGCTCGATCCAATCGGGTATCGAGGGGCGCGACGACGGCCACTCTGGTCCAACCGGGACCCACGAGATCTGCCTCGACCGGAAGCTCGACCGCAACCGGCTGATCCCCGGCTTCATCACTCCGACGGGCGATCTCCCGGGCGATGGCCGGATGACTGATGGACTCGAGCTCAGCAAGCGCATCCGCATCCTGAAACACGATGGCGGCCAGCGCCGCTCGATCGATCTGTGCGTCGACGACCACGTCGGGCCAGCGTTCGGCAACGGCATTGAACGCGCTTCCCCACGGCTCGAGCACGTCGTGTCCGATTCGGTCCGTCTCGACGATCAACGCCCCGAGCGCCTCGAGGCGGGCCAGCACCGTGCTCTTGCCCGCGCCGATCCCACCGACGACCACGAGTCGAAGCGGATCGGTGGTGCTCGGCCCTTGCATCTCGCGACTGTACCCTTGCGCCATGTCCACCGCTTCCCCGACGTGGGAGCTTCGGCTCGACTGGACGCTCTCGGCGTTGCACTGGGGCTCGTTCGCCGTCGGTGCGATCATCTCGATTCTCGTCCGTGGCGCAGACGCTTCGACGCTGTCGTCTGCGGCGCTCGCCGGTGCGTACGTCGTCGCCGTCCAGGCAACGCCACGGCGGTACCGCAACGATGACTCGATCGGCGAACTCGTCGCCGTCGTCGGTGTCGTGGTGTCGCTGGTGGCGGTGGCGCTGACCGGAGGCGCCGACAGCCCGTACCTGCTGTACCTGGCCGCCCCGTCGTTCTTCGCCGGCGCCTTCCTCGGGTTCCGGATCGGCGTCGAAACCGCACTCCTCACGAGCTTCGGATTGATCGCCGTCGTGGCAGCCCTCGACCAGGAGATCCTGCAAGGTCAGGTCCTCCAAGTCGCGTTGCTGTTCATGCTGATGGCGGTGACCTTTGCGCAAGCTCGGCGGCTGCTCGTCGAGCAGCAGGAACGCTCCGACGCACTCATTGAAGCCTCGGAGCTGACGGCCGCCAGGATCCGCCGCCTCGAAGCCGCGCATTCCGCGCTCGCGTCGCTCTCGGAACTCGCCTCGTCGGCCGACCTCAACCCCGTCGCCGTCGGCGAAGCCGCCTTACGGGACCTGGCTCACCTCGTACCGTTCGTGGCGGGCCGGGTGGTACTCGAAGACCAGGGTCCGCTCGTCGTCGCACGGCGTGGCGAACCCGACGACAGTCAGGCTCCGCTGACCGTCACCATGGAGCTCGCAGATCGCCACCTCGGTGAGGTCACCCTTTGGCCGACACCGGATGACGACCTGACTGCGTATCGCGGTGTGATCGAGGAGTCGCTGCGTCCAGTCACGCTGGCTTTCGACAACATCCTGCTTCTCCGTTCGATTGCCGCCAAAGCCGTCCAGGAGGAACGGACGCGCCTGTCACGCGAGCTCCACGACGAAGTCGGACCGGCGTTGGCGTCGCTCGGTCTCGGTGTCGACATGGCCATCTTCATGCCGGAAGCCACCCCAGAGATGGCCCGGCAACTCGAGTCGATTCGCCGCGGAATCACAACCCTCACCGAAGATGTCCGCCGCACCGTGGCCGACCTCCGACACGAACCCGTGCAGAGCCTGATCGAACAGGCCAATCGGTTGGTCGCCGAGGCCGGAGTCGACGGACCCTCCATGGTCATCGACATCGACGAACGGCGGACACCGCGTGGCGAGACCACTACTCAGCTGGCGGCCATCATGACCGAGGCCGTGAGGAACGCGTTCGAGCACGCCAGCGCCCGCACGATCCGGATCGCCGGGACCGTCGATCGTTCGCAGGGCAAACTGGTCATCGAGGACGACGGCGTGGGATTCGATGCCGACCACCGTCCAGACGGCCACTTCGGCCTGGTCGGGATGCACGAGCGCGCCGACAAGATCGGAGCACAGATCACGCTGGATGCAGAGCCGGGGCGCGGCAGCCGCGTCACCGTTACATGGGGAGACTGAACGCACCAATGATTCGAATCATCATCGCCGACGATCATCGCCTCCTCCTCGAAGGCCTTGCCCAGGCGCTTGACGGCATCCCGGATCTCGAGGTCGTCGCGACCGCCAATGACGGCGCCGAGTTGATCGAGGCAGTCGACACGCATCAGCCGGATGTCGTCCTGCTCGACATCGAGATGCCCAAGCTCACGGGTATCCAAGCGCTGCGCAAACTGCCCGACGGCGGGCCGGCCACGATCATGGTCACGATGCACACCGACGACGATCAGCGGCGGCGAGCTCAGACGGCGGGGGCGGTTGGGTTCCTGTCGAAGGCGACGCCCCTGCCCGATCTCGCCGCTGCAGTTCGGGCAGTGAACGCCGGACACAATCTGTTGACCGCCGACGACCCGGATGAAGTCATGGACGATCACCGGCAACCCGTCCTCGACGAGGGAGCGGCTGCGCTCACGGCTCGTGAGAAAGAGCTGCTCCAGCTGCTGGCATCCGGCGTGACGAGCACCGAGGACCTCTCCGACCGGCTGTTCATTTCTCACAAGACCGTCAAGAACCACCTGGCGAACATCTACGAGAAACTCGCCGTCGCGGACCGAGCGCAGGCTGCGGTGGAAGCGATCCGCCTGGGACTACACCGCAAGGACCAGTAGAGAAGTGTCGTCAGTCGTCAGTCGTCGGTCGTCAGTCACCAGGGTCGCGTGGCGCGTCCGCCTGGAGAACGCAACCACTGTTCGGACTGACGACCTGGCCTGGCCTCAGCCCAACCTCGATCTGCGGCGTTCAAGAGGCGAACCCAAGCGGCGTCGAGGCTGGCGACTTGACCTCACCGCAGCCGGTTTCCACGTCTGCCGCGTCCCATACTGCCAAGACACGCCCTGAGGAGAATGGGTCCCGCGTCCTATGGCTGGAACCGATGATCCGGCGTACCTTGCGAGTGGATCACCCTGCCATAGGAGGAAAGCACAATGCTTCGTATGTGGACGGCCCTTCAGGCTCGTTTCATGACCGATGAAGACGGCGCCAGCCTCGTCGAGTACGGTCTTCTCGTCGCTCTGATCGCCATCGTGGCCATCATCGCCGTGACCTTCGTCGGTACGTCCGTCGACTCGAACTTCGACGAGATCGGCTCGGCGCTCTAGCCAAACCGAAACTCAAGATCTGGAGTGAGGGGCACCCACGGGTGCCCCTCCTTCGCGTTCCGGACACGATCCGCGTCCTGGGACGCGGCAGACCGCCAGCTTCCACCAGCTCCGGTCAAGACTCCAGCCCTCACGAGTGCGCCAGTGGGCTCAGGTACGCCGCAGACCACCGCTCCACGAGACCTTGGTCAAGACGCCAGACACCAGATCCAACCCACTCGCAGCTCGGGGCTGGCGACTGGCGACTGGGCCGGGCGGGCGACTGGGATGAGCGCACGGCGTTGCGGGCCGCACCGTTGCGATCACGGACGCCCCAGGACCACCCACGCCTCGTCTTCGTACGCCGTCTGCCAGCCGTCATTGCGGAGCGAATCGACGAGTGGCCAGTCCGCCTCCAGCAATGCCTGGCCGACGTCATGGGTTTCGAAGAGCGCGGCGTACGTACGGCCTTCGAGCGCGTCGACAACATCGCCGAATCCGTCGGCTCCGAAGAGCTCGGCTCGGTCGTCGACAAACACGAGCCGGTCGGGCCACTCGGCATAGATGAGCAAGCCGCCGGCCGCGGGACCGTGGAACACCGGTCGGTCATCAAGACGGTCAACGGCCGCCTCCGGTGGGAGTTTCTCCTGATCGATGCCGATAGGCCGAGCCAGCGCGACTCCGCAAAGCAACACGAGCACGCCGACGAAGGCCTTGTTGAGCAGCGGACTCCCGGACTTCGGCCGCAGGGTTCGGTCCGTCGGCGGCGCAATGGCCGCAGCTGCATAGGGAACGAGCACGATCAGCGCCGGGAAGACACTCCGCATCGCCAGCGCACCAAAGATGGCGAATGGCAACGCGACCAACAGATGCTGTGGCGGAAGCCGCCGGGCGATGACCGCGGCCGCGATCGCTGCCACGACCAGGAGCGCCGGAGTGATGAATGGATTCGTGTAGTCCGGCCGCGCCCACTCGGACAGGAAGTCCAGTGCCTCACGATTCGACAGGAACGACACGAAGATCTGCCAGGTGCCGATCCCGTGGGCTGTGAGTAGCGTCGCAACCCCGCCGATGGCTCCGAGCTCCACCAGACGCCACGAGCGCCGCCGTGCCGCCTCCAGCACGACGAGGCCTCCCCCCACAACCCACGAGCCGTGAACCGCCGCCCACAGCCACAGGATCGGGACGATCGCCCAACCGACTCGTTCCTCGTTCTGGAGGACGACCGCCATCAGCGCCAGTAACAGGAACGACGCGCTCACCGGTCGCGGAACGGCAAAGAAGAACGCCACCCAGGCCATGACGAGCAGCACGATCGCAGTCCGCACCGGGTCGCGGACCCAGCGGTACACCGCCAACCCGAGGAAGACGAACGTCGCCGACATCGTGAGGAAGATCACGGCGGGGACCCACTGGAGGCCACCCGACTGCATGAACAACCACCCGTAGAGGAGCTCCAGGAGCCAGGACTGCGTCCGCCACGGAGCACCGAGCTCCGTGAAGCTGAACGGATCGGAACGCAGGACCTCCCCGGCGCTGAGCTGGATCTCCCCGGCCCTCACGTGCCACAGGAACGAGTTGTCTCCGATGTTCGTGACCGCACGAATCGCCAGTGCGACGAACGGAACCAGCACCCACAGATGACGGATGCTCAGCCGATCGGCCGGCCGCAGGACGCCACGATACGTCACGTGCTCAAGCTCCGTCCCCGCCTGCAGACCCGCAGGACGGGATCACAGCAGCGTGTTGAAGATCTTGATCGCTGCCGGACCCAGAAGGACGACGAAGAGGCCGGGGAAGATACAGAACACCAACGGGAACACCATCTTCACCGGTGCACCAAACGCCCGTTCCTGAGCTCGCTGACGCCGCCGAACCCGGAGCTCGTCGGCCTGCACACGGAGCATGCGTGCGATCGAGACACCGAACTGGTCCGCCTGGTTGATCGCCAGGATGAACGAGTTGAGATCGTCGACATCGGTGCGCTCGGCGAGCTTTCGCATCGACTCGGACCGGCTGACGCCGACTCGCGTCTCCTGCAGCATCCGGGAGAACTCGTCGGAGAGTTCGCCCGGCACGTTCTGCACCACACGCCCCAGCGCAGCCTCGAACCCGAGACCTGCCTCGACCGAGATGACGAGCAAGTCGATGACGTCGGGCAGATCGCGCTCGATCGACGTGCGCTTCTCCTCGATGCGACGGGTCAACACTGCATCGGGGCCGAAGAAGCCCATGAGCAACACGAGACCGCCGACGAGGAGCTTCTGCCCTGCCGGGAGCGCGCCCTGGATCAGCGCAAAGACCACAACCGAAGCCACCAGAGAGGTGACCCGGATGGCTGCCCAGGAGTTGGCATCGACCCGCGGCGTCCACCCGGCAACAGTGAGCCGATGATTGGTGCGAGCACCCCATCCCTGCGGCGTGAACCGCAAGGCGAGTCGCCCGACCTTCTGGACGACCGGAGCAACGGCACGCTCGGAGAAGCCGGCGTCGAGGACCTCGGTGCGTGTCGGGGTGAGGCTCATCAGCCGTCGCGACGTACTCTCACGCGCCTTGAGGACGCCGTTGCCGACGTAGACGACGAGGAAGAACATCGTGACCGTGATCGAGATGACCGCGAGAAGCAAGGGATCCATCACTACACATCCACCTTCACGATTCGAGTCATCCAGAACGCCCCGGCCAACATCAGGCCAATCGCTGTGACGATCGCGATGATCCCCGGGATCGATTCGAAGAGCGGCTCGAGATACCTGCGGTTGGTCACGAACAAGAAACCGAACAACGCAATCGGCAAGCTGCCCAGCACGATGGCCGAGATCCGGCCCTCAGCGGTGAGCGCCTTCATCTCGCGGCGCAACCGGTTGCGGTGCATCATGGTTTCGGCCGCGGTCTGGAGGACCTCGGCCAGGTTGCCACCGACTTCACGCTGGATGCTGATAGCGAGCACCGCCCAGTCGAAGTCGACCGACTCCATGCGGATTGCGATGTCCTTCAACGCGTCCGCCGGCGTCCGGCCGAGACGTGTCTCGTTGATCGCACGACCGAACTCACGGCGCGTGGGCTCCGGCGCCTCTGACCCGACGGCCTCCAACGCCTGCAGAAGTGAATATCCCGCTCGCAGCGACGTGGAGATCAGGTTCAGGGTGTCGGGGAGCTGATTGTCGAAACGTGTCCGCTCCCGCCGGGCAACGAATTGCACCGACGCCGCGGCGGAAAGAAGCACCACGCCGGCGACGATCAGCCCAGCGACGGCGTTTCTCGTGAACAATCCCGCCAACGCGCCGAACAGAAGCGCCACGCCGATGGCACCGGCAATGGCTTCACCCGGCCGCAGCGGCATGTTTGCCTGATCGAGTGCGTTCTCGATCATGCTGAAGAGACCACGCCGCTCTGCGACGCTCTCAGCCTGGCGGATGAAACGGCGCAGAATCGGGTTCTTGACTCGCGTGTCGCCCTGACCCTGCGCCGCGGCATACGAACCCAGGCGTCCGCTGAGGTCCCGCTCGACGTTCTTGTTCGGACCGAAGATGATCAGCACGAACAGGAACAGAGCGACGCCTCCGCCAATGGCGCTGAGCATGACGAACATCGACATCGTTCCGCTGGCACTCTCGTCGGTCTGGGCGAGGGCCGGAGCCGCCAGGACGACGATCGCGATCGCGGCGAGCGCGCCAAGCAATGCGATCCGAGCGATGAGCGTCTTCATCGTGCGAACGGCTCCGGTGCAAAGAGGTCCGGCGGCAGGCTGATGCCCATGTTCTCGAGGTGGTCGCTGAAGGCCGGGCGAATGCCGGTGGCCTTGAGCCGCCCGAGGTACTTGCCGTCCTCGTCGATCCCCATGCCGTAGTCGAACAGGAACAGGTCCTGCATGGTGATGATGTCACCCTCCATACCGACGACCTCGGTGACGTGTGTCACTCGGCGGCTGCCGTCACGCATGCGGTGGAGGTGCACGATGAGGTCGATGGCCGAGGCCACCTGCTCGCGAATGGCCCGAACGGGGAGGTCCATTCCCGCCATCAGCACCATCGTCTCGATACGAGCCAACGTGTCACGTGGCGAGTTGGAGTGAACCGTGGTCAGCGAGCCATCGTGACCGGTGTTCATCGCCTGGAGCATGTCCAGGGCCGAACCGTCACGAATCTCACCGACGATGATGCGGTCGGGACGCATACGCAGGGTATTGCGGACCAAGTCACGAATCGTGACCTGACCCTTGCCCTCCAGGTTGGGCGGCCGCGCCTCGAGCGTCAGCACGTGCATCTGGTTGAGGCGCAACTCGGCTGCATCCTCGACCGTGATGATGCGGTCGTTGTCCGGGATGTAGCTCGACAGCACGTTGAGCAACGTCGTCTTACCCGAACCGGTTGATCCCGACACGATGACGTTGAGTCGGCCCTGCACACACCGACGCACAAAGCCCGCGACCTGCTCCGTGAGGGAGCCCATGGCCACGAGATCGTCGCTGGTGAACGGATCGACCGAGAACTTACGAATGGTCAGGAAGGGTCCCCCGATGGCGAGCGGGTGGATCACCGCATTGACACGAGACCCGTCCGGGAGGCGGGCATCGACCATCGGCGTCGACTCGTCGATACGACGACCGACCTGGCCCACGATCTTCTCGATGATTCGCTCGAGGTGGGTGCTGTCCACGAAGCGGGTATCGGTGCGGAATGACTTCCCGCCGCGCTCGACCCACACGGCATGCGGACCATTGACCATGACTTCCGTCACTTCCGGATCCGACAGGTACGGGTCGATCGGACCGTAACCGAGAACGTCGTCGGCGATCTCCTGCAGCAATTGCAGGCGGTCTGCTCGGGACAGCGGGACCGATTCCTCTTGGTCCAGCGCCCACTCGAGCATCTCCATGACACGCAGCTTGAGCTCGGCATCGCTCATCTGCCGGTCGTACAGCGTCGGGCCGAGACCCTCGACGACCTTGTAGTGGAGCTTGCGGCGCAGCTCCTGGCGCATCTCTTCGCGATGTCCGTCGAGGGTGACCTCGGCGGCCTTCGCAGCTTTGACTCGATCGGCAAGGCTCATCGAAGTTCTCCCATGTCAGTTTCGACCGCGTTCACCGGAACCATCGGCGCCCGCGGGCATCTTCTTCAGTGTCCTCTTCAACGAGGTCTTCCTCGTCGACGGCGAGGCGTGCGACCGATCGCAGATCTCGCGCTACCCGGGAGCGGGGATACAGCGAGACGACCGGCTCACCCTCGTTGACTGCGCGGGGGACCAGCTTGTCCGAGGAGATCGCCGCCATCACCTCGAGACCGAGGGAACGTTCGAGCTCGTCGATGTCGAGACGGGCCTTGGAGTTCACCCGGTTGAGGATCAGGTTGATCTTCTCGAACGGGAATTTGATCAGACGGAGTGTGTCGAGTGCCAACTTGGCGTTCTTGACGCTGGGCAGGTCCATGTCCACCACGAGGAGCACGACGTCGGAGCGCTCCAGAATCGACAGCACCGGCTCGTCGAGGAACGGCGCAGTGTCGATGACGATGTAGTCGAACATCCGCTTCAGCATTCCGATGGTCTTCACCACCACCTGCGTCGACACTTCGTCGGCGAGCGACGGCTCGAGCGGAGCCGACAGGACCCGCATGCCCGAGCTGTGTCGTGCCAGCAGGTTTGCCAGCAGCTCTTCGTCCAGTTTGTCGATGTCTCGAGCCACGTCGACGATCGTGTGCTTCGGATCGACCTGGAGCGAGATACAGACGTCTCCGAACTGCAGGTCGGCGTCGAGGATCACCACCCGTTCGGGATCGCCCCAGCTTGCCAGGGTGAGCGCCGTGTTGGTCGTGGTCATCGTCTTTCCGGCGCCGCCCTTCGGCGACATGATGGTGACGACCTTGCCGATCTTCGTCTTCGGCTTGGCGCGACCGTCATCGCCACGCTGCGCCTGAATCTGTTCGACAAAACCGAGCGCCTCGGCGAGCTTGCCTACCGTCAGCGGCGTCTCCATCACGTCCTTGATGCCGCCGCGAAGTGCGGCCCGCAGGACGGTGGTGTTCAGACCCTCGCTCACCAGCAGCACTGGGAGCGAGGGCTGGACGTCGAACAACAGGGTCGTCTCAGCCACGCCCGCCTCATGGGCGAAGGTGGGTCCGACGATCGCCAGGTCGATGCCCTCTTCTACCAGCTTGCGTTGTGCATCGCTGATGTTCCGAGCGCTGTAGACCTTGTGACCGTCCAACAGGCTCTTGGTCTCGCCAAGGAACCCGTCGTCGGCGTCGACGAGCAGCACCGAGTATGTGGCGCTATCAGTTGCCAAGGAGTTCCTCCACGGGTTCCAGCAGCTCTTGGATCCTCGGCACCAGGTCGAACAGGTCGTCGACAAAGACGCCTCGGGCTTCGAACTCAGTGTACGGGAACTCATCCGGATCAGGCAGCAGCGACAGCGACACGGTGGTGAACTGTCGGGCCCACTCGATCAGCTCGGCCTGTTGCGGCGTCACCTCGAGCACGACGATCTGCGTGCCCTGGGGCTCGAGCCCAGTGCCGAGACGGGCGTCCCGGGTGTCTGCGCCGACCGCGAGGACCTCGAGGTTCTGCAGCACCGTCTGAGTGAACTGAACATTGGAGTTGAAGATTGCGGCTGCTTCACCGATCTGGGTTGCGGTGTCGCTGTCCTCATCGGACTCGCCGCCACCACCGGCCGGCGGAGCTTCGGCAGATCCGAGGACCAAGTCGCGCAGTTCTGGGTCGGTCAGCAATGCCGTGAAGGCGATGTTGCTGAGGTCCACGGTCACCGAGGCCAGCATGTTCACCTTGTCACCGGGGCGGATGAAGCCACCCGTTGCGGCGTCTTCACCCGGCCGGAACGAGATCGCCACCTTGCCCTGCGGGATCGACTCGGAGAGGCTCTTCGAGTTGAGCTCTTGCGGCTCGACGAACATGTCCTCGGTGATCAGCTGACCAACGGAAATCGGTCCTGCGGCGACGGTACCGTCGAGCAACGCGTCGAGATCATCTGGGTTCTCGGCGCAGATCGTTGCGTCGGCGTCCTCGTCGTCCCGAGCCTTCTCGCCGAGACAGAGGATGTTGGTGTTCGGACCGTCCTCAGGATCGACGACTTCACGAAGCGCAATGCTCTCTTCGATCACGAGCTTTGCTTCGCTCCCGACCGTCCCAGTCTCGATGTTCTGCGTGGCACGGAAGACACGAACTTCATCGATGTCGCGACGAATGTCGTCTTCGATGTTGCTCAGGTATTGCCACACAGAGAATGCGGATGCTGCAGCGAGAATCAAAGCCACAGCGAGAACGAGTGTACGTTTGCCCATGTCAGTTGGCCCTTCCGGTCACCGTATTACGCGCACCACACGACCTGAGAGCTCCAGGTCCAGAATCCGAACGCAGACTGCCATGTGCGGCAGCCAAGTCAAGGGTTTGCGGGCTAGCTGCGCCCGATGCCCTTTTCCTTGAGCTCCTGGAGGATGGCCTCCAGGGATGCGTCGGCCGAGAATGACGGCTCGCGTGAAACTTCTTCTTCACGCTGGAACTCCCGTCGCCTCGGTCGGCTCTGGCCTCGTTTGTCGCTCCACGTCGAGCGTTCCTCCCACTCGGGAAGTGCCTGTTTGATTGACAGGCTCACTCGACGTCTGTCGGCATCGATCTCCGTGACCTTTACCCGTACCTGTTGGCTGATTGAAAGCTCCAATTCCGGGCTTTCGACGTGGTGCATCGCAATCTCGGACACATGTACGAGACCCTCGACACCTTCACCCACTGAGACGAACGCTCCGAAGGGCACCGTCTTCGTGACCGTGCCGTCAACGATCTGACCGATGTTGACGTCGCGAGCGAACTCGTCCCACGGATCCTCACGGGTCTGCCGGATGGAAAGGGAGATGCGCTCTCGATCACGATCGACCTCGAGCACCCGTACCTCGACCTCATCGCCGACGGATACCACTTCACCGGGATGACTGACGTGTTGCCACGACAACTCGGAAACGTGGACGAGTCCGTCCATGCCGCCGAGATCCACAAAGGCTCCGAAGTTCACGACCGACGACACCACGCCCTTGCGAGTGTCGCCCGGCTGCAACTCGGAGAGGAACGCGTGACGCTGCTCGGCCTGCGCCTCTTCGAGGTACGCACGTCGTGACAGGACAACGTTGTTCCGGTTCTTGTCGAGCTCGATGACCTTGGCCTCGATGACTTCACCAACGTACGGGTGCAGGTCGCGCACGCGTCGAAGATCGACGAGCGAAGCCGGCAGGAAGCCGCGCAGCCCGATGTCGACGATCAGGCCGCCCTTGACGACCTCGATGACCGGACCGGACACGGTGCCGCCTTCGTTCATCAGTTTCTCGATCCGACCCCACGCCCGCTCGTACTGGGCTCGCTTCTTGGAGAGCACGAGACGGCCCGACTCGTCCTCCTTCTGCATGACGAGCGCTTCGACATCGTCGCCCACGGCGACGACGTCGGCGGGGTTGGCCGTGTTGCGGATCGACAGCTCGTTGGCGGGGATCACGCCCTCGGACTTGTAGCCGATGTCCACGAGGACCTCATCGGGGTCGACGCGCACCACGGTGCCGGCGACGATGTCGCCCTCGCTGAACTCGAACACGGTACGTTCGACCGCAGCGGCGAAGTCGGCTGCCGAGAGGTCGTCGGCGATATCGCCGATGTCCTTCGGTGCCGTGATCGCCGGGCGTTCGCCATGTGGCTCAGCAGGAGCGGCCGCCGCGGCCTCACCCTCCGCTGTGGCGGGAGCCGGCTGCGGCGTTTCTGTCGGCGCTTCCGGAGCCGCGGATTCGACAACCGGGACTTCGGGTGCCGCCTCGGGCTCGACCGCAACCGCAGGTGCGGCCGGAACGTCTTCGGTCGCCGCCGGGGCGGCCTCCACGGCGGGCTCGGCAGCGGTCTCCACAACTCCACCGGGAGCATCGGTAGCATCGCCGGGCGGCGCCACCTCCTCGCTTGCCGCAACCTCGGCGGCCGCGGTCGCTGCCGGAACGGCAGCTTCTTCGCTGACTGCAGCGTCGCCGGATTCAGCGATGTTGCCGGTCAGCTCTTCGTTGCTCTCGATGGACATAGGGGAACGTCTACTCCTTGATTACCTTTGGACTGCGTCTGAGCGCGCGAATCACGCGTCATCGGCAGGCCGAAGCGTAACAGGCCCGCGTGGTCGCGGAAAACGGGCATCCGAGGCCGCACAGAGATCGACCCATCGCGCCCGGCCGAGTCGCCAGCCGCCAGTCGCCAGTCCTGGCTCTCGCTACTCGCTACTCCTTACAGTCCGCGAGGGTGGGGCCGTCGGCGACCGTGACTCGCAGCGGCACCTTGAGTTCGACGATGCTCTCCATCACGCTCACCGTCAGGGACCGGACCGCCTCGAACTCATCGTCCGGAACCTCGAGCACGAGCTCGTCGTGGATCTGGAGCAGCATCTCTGCGCCGAGCCCACGGGATCGCAGCTCTCCATCGAGGGTGACCATGGCCTTCTTGATGATGTCCGCGGCTGAACCCTGGATCGGGGCGTTCAGCGCCATCCGCTCACCCGACTGGCGATCCCGGAAGTTCGAGCTGGTGAGCTCGGGCAGATACCGACGTCGGCCGAGAATGGTCGTGGTGTAGCCGGACGATCGTGCATCGTCGACGATGCCGCGCATGAACGACTTCACGTCGGGGAACTGCGCGAAGTACAGCTCGATCTGCTCGGCGGCCTCGTCTCGCCCGATCCCGAGGCGTTGCGCGAGACCGTATGCCTCCATTCCGTACAGCAGGCCGAAGTTGATCATCTTGGCCCGGCGGCGTTGCTCGGGATGCACCTTCGAGGGTTCAACCCCGGCAACCCGAGCCGCCGTGGCAGTGTGAATGTCGATGTCATTGGCGAAGGCATCGACCAGACCGCCGTCGGCGGAGAGGTGAGCCAGGATCCGGAGCTCGATCTGCGAGTAGTCCGCAACGAGGAATCGGGTGCCCGGCTCGGCAACAAACGCACGTCGAATGATGCGCCCTTCTTCGGATCGCACCGGAATGTTCTGGAGATTCGGCTGTTCTTGCGACAGCCGACCGGTCGCCGCAGCCATCTGGTTGAACCGCCCGCGAACCCGTCCGTCGTCCTCGATCAAGGGGATCAGGGCGTCGACATAGGTCGAGCGCAGCTTCTCCAACTCCCGATACTGGAGGAGGCGGTCCACCATTGGGTGCTCGTCGCGGAGTTTCTCGAGCACACTGGCATCGGTCGACGGCACGCCCTTTGGGGTCTTCTTGACGACCGGGAGACCAAGCCGCTCGAACAACACCTCCCGGAGCTGCAGCGTCGAGTTGACGTTGAACGGTCCTCCCGCGTCCTCGTGGATCGAGGTCTCCAGATCGGCCAAGCGGGTGCGGAGATCCGAGCCGAGTTGCTCGAGGAAGCCACGGTCCACTCCGACGCCGGTGTCCTCCATCTGCGCCAGGATCGAGATCAGCGGGAGTTCGATGGTATCCATGAGGTCGGTGCCGCCGCGAGCCTCGACCTGCTCCTTCATCATCGGCGTGAGCCGATCGACGGCGATCGCTCGACGTGCCGCAGCCTCGAGGTCGGGACCCGAGCCGTCGAAGTCGAAACTCGACTGCGCAACCGGTGCGCCACCTCCGTCGTCGCTCGGCTCGATTGCCAGGCGGAGTTCTCGAAATGCCAGCTCGTCGAGATCCGGGGTCCGCTGCGCGGGATTCACGACATAGGCGGCGAGAGCCGTGTCGAAAACCACGGCCGGCGGTGCGAGCTCCCTCTCGAGGAGTCGTCGCAGGACCGGCTTGATGTCGTGACCGAGCACGCCACGGTCCGCAACGGCTTCGGCAACGACTGCGATCGACTCGACGGGAACGAAGACACCGCCCGACTCCTCGGCGAGCATCACCCCGGAGAAGACCCCGTCGTCCTCGACGGCAACCAGCGCGAGCGGCCCGTCGCCTGCCGGGAGCGCAGCCGCTGTGGTCGCAGTCCGAACCTCGACATCGAGTTCCTCGGCCTCCACTGCCGCCTGCCCGCCGATTTCGAGCAGCCGATCCCACAGGGAACGGAACGCCAACCCGTCGAACACAGGCTGCACGCGGTCTCGGTCCCACTCGGCCAGCCGGAACACCTCCGGGTCGAGCACGGGTTCTCCTTCGAGCTGGACGTCGACATCGCGCACGAGGGCCATGAGTTCCCGGTTGAGCATCACCTGGCCCTGGTTGGCGGCGAGATTCTCCCGGAGTTTCGGGGTCTGCTCGTCGAGGTGCTCGAAGACACTCTCGAGGGTCCCATAGCCGGCGACGAGCTTTGCCGCCGTCTTCTCCCCTACGCCGGGAACACCCGGGAGATTGTCCGAGTTGTCCCCGCGGAGGGCGGCGTATTCGAGGTACTGATCTGGACGGACGCCGTACCGTTCCTCGATGTAGGCCGCATCGGCGTGCACGGTGTCGGAAACCCCACGACGGGTGTAGAGGACCGTCACGCCGTCACGGACCAGCTGGAATGCGTCTCGGTCGCCGGTGACGATGAGCACCTCCCAGCCATGCTCCCGTGCCTGCTCGGCGAGCGTGGCGATGACATCATCCGCCTCGAATCCAGGAACCCGGAGCTGGGGGATCTCGAACGCCTCGAGGACCTCATCGATCAGCGGCAACTGGGAGGCAAACAGGTCCGGGGGTGACTCGCGTTGTGCTTTGTACTCGGGATAGCGCTCCTTGCGGAACGTGGGTGCTCGGACGTCCCACGCAACGGCGACGGCATCAGGGTGTTCGTCGCCGAGAAGCTTGATGACCATCGAGGTGAACCCGAATACCGCGTTGGTCACCTGCCCCGCTGAAGTCGCCAGATCCGAAGGAAGGGCATAGAAGGCTCGATAGGCGAGGCTGTGGCCGTCGAGAAGCGCAAGAGTCGGCATGGCCGACGAGTGTACAGGCCCCCGTTCGTGCGTCTTACAGGGCCACTGAGGCCGTCTAGGGACCCGCTTGACCGCCCGGCCGAGTACTCGGTACTCAGTTCTTGGAAGGCTGCCACGAGCCACGAGCCACGAGCCACGAGCCACGAGCCACGAGCCACGAGCCACGAGCCACGAGCCACCAGCCACGAGCCACGAGCCACGAGCCACGAGCCACGAGCCACGAGCCACGAGC
>JASJAX010000141.1 GCA_030066755.1 Acidimicrobiia bacterium | reverse complement strand
CCCCACCGGGAGACGCCCTCGGGGCGGACCCGCTGACGGCACGCCCTGGGGACATCATCGCTATCGGTGGCTGCGCAGAGGTGTTCACCTTCGTCGAGTTGTGGACGGAGGGTGCCGATGGTCCATCCTGGGAGCGGATCTGGTGGTTCGACAACACCACGAATGAGCGCGGCGACTGGCCCTCAGACCAGGTCCCCGAGTTCACCGAAGCCCGGTGTGTCGATGAGATCCACGAATTCGAGATCCCGGGAGAGGCGGTGCCCGGCTGGTACCGGGTGGACGCTCAGCCGGTTCAAGTCCTCGCCGAGACTTAGCGGCCCAGGGGCCATGGCGCAGGCATCTCGATCGAACTCTGCCGGTTCAGCCCTGACCGCACGATACGTGCCGATCTCGCGCACCTGGCGGAATGCTCGTTATCGTCCGAGATCGGTTGATCTGGGCTGGGAGTCCCCGACCGTGAAGAAGTATCGAGACGGCTGGCAAGAACTCAGACGCGCCGGGACGGTCGAGGTCTGGATCTCCCAATCCCCGTCGCCAGCCGTACCGCGTATCGCAGTCATCGTCTTCTTGCTACTGAACCCCGGGGGCCAGCTTTGGATCTTGGCTGCCCTCGGGTTTGCGCTCGCAGTGGCAATGGCCTGGCTGGTGATCGCGAGGCGACGCATCACAACCAGGACGCCGGACACAAAACCCGACGTGGCGTCAGCGCTAATCGCAACGCTCTGGATGTTCGGCGGTCCGAGTCCGCGGGACTCAACTCCCGAGAAGCTGCTGTCTGTGGCTGTCGCAATTGCCGCTGTCATTGCGCTGGTCCGCGTGCTCTGGGTTGTCGGAAGCGGACTCCTGGACGAGTTCTGAGGCTTGCCAACGACCGCCCTGTATGTGCCGATATCGCGCACTCGGCGGGATGGCCGTTATTGCTCGGGATCGGGTGATCTGTGTTGATAAGGCCGCAACGGTTGAATCGGGTACCCCGTCCTCAAATCGTGCCTGTTTCGCAGTGCCCGGTGAAGAAGATCAGGAGACCGGAGTGATTGATGGGCGCGTAGCCGGAGGGGATCGTGTATCGGGGCGGGAGTGCGATTGGGGTCTGCCAGACCGCAGCGCCGGTGGTTGGGTTGCGTGCCGCAATCTCGCCCGTGTCTCCCGGCACGCAGTCGCCTGACGAAGTGGGCACGATGAGCAGCGACTCGATGATTGTGGGGGTTACCGGATCGGCGGGTGCTTCCAGCGACCAGGATGCGGTTCCCGCTGCGTCGATCGCTTGGAGGTGCCGGTCGATCACCGCGAACGTGGTTGTGCCCGTCGCTGTTGCGGTCTGCGGGGGGATGCGCTTCCTCTTCGCTTCGATGATCCAGAGTTGCTCTCCAGTCGTTAGATCCCAGGCCTCGATGGCGTTTCCTGCCCCGCCGAAGGCAGAGCCCAGAACGAGGATCTCAGATCCCCAGACTTGGTGCCGTTGTGAGTGGTTGATGCGCTGTGTCCAGATCGCGGTGCCGGTCTCTAGGTCGAAGGCACCGACTAGGTCGCGCCCCGGATTCCTTGCTGTCGTGGCTAGTACACCGAGCAGGTTGCCGGATCGGATCATCACTGCATCGATGCCTGGATCGGTGTTTGTCGCCGGCGGCGCGATCACCTCAGTCGTTTGGCCTGTCTCCACGTCCACTGCGGACAGGCCACCCGCAATGGGCAACAGCACCCGCTCGCCATCGAGGAAAGGCGATCCGACCGGCCCACGAGCACTGACCTTCCACACCTCAGTTCCGTCGCGACTGCTCAGGCTTCTGATCTCCGACTCGCCCTCAACCACGAGAATCGTCTCGTCGATTGCTGCAAGCCTGGGAGTGACACCTGTCGTCCACACCTCAGTGGCGGTCGTCCATCGGACCGACCCGTCGATGACATCAACCGCGGCGAGCGCCTGGCGTCCGTCACCGCTAGCCAAGATGACGACCAGCGTGTCGCCACCGACAACTGCCTCTCTGGCGTACCACCCCACGATGCGTTGCATCCACTGGGCCTCGCCGTCAAGTCCTACCCCAGCAACGACCGATCCTCGGCCACAAGCGCACGCAAACACAACGCCGTCAGGGACGGGGAACAGGTACGCCCAGCCGGAGAACGGCATCTCGATCTCCCACGCGACAAGCCCTATTTCCGGCTCCAGCGCAACCAGGGAAGAGACCCGCCCCTCATTCACGCCCGACGGGCGGAATGGAATCTGGAACCGGCCATCGACCACAGGCATGTTCGAGAAGGATGCAGGAGTTGCGAACTCGACAGCAGTCGTCGATGAGGTCCCAACGACAGTGGTCGAGGGCATTGCCGCAGCAGTTGTTGACGCCTCTGACTCGTCGGATGGGTCCTGCGTCGAGCAGGCCGCCACGACCAAGGCGACTACCACAAGCGAGCTAGCCAGTCGGCGTATCAATCCCCGCCCTTTCCGTCACTCAGACGTCCACCGAGAGTAGAAGGGTTCCGCAGTCTCCAGTAACCCGCCCATAACGCTCACCCAGCCGTGCGTTGTGGCGCACTCTTATCCGAGCCGAACCGGCAATCCCGAGCGGGTATCAAGCAGCAACCTCGATCCGGAAGCGGATTGCGTCGAGGCCGCCTGATCAGAGGCCAAGTACGCCAGCTGCGGAGCAGTGAAGCCGGCGAAGGCGGGCCCGCCGCGGCTCAGTTGCAAAGACTGTCCACCAAGGGAGTCGGGTTTACCGCTCCGCCGCCGCCGGGGTGGTACTCGAAATGGAGGTGCGGCACGGTGTAGATCGCGTTGCCGGTGTTGCCGACGTAGCCGATGAGTTCGCCGACGGTCACGCTCTGCCCGACCGAAAGACCGGCCGCCCAGCCGTCGAGATGGGCGTAGTAGAACTCGTCACCGCTCTCACCGCGGATCCAGACCGTGATGCCGCCAAGGCCTCCGTTGCCCATCCGTTTGATGAAGCCGGTCTCGATCGCAACGAGAGGGGTGCCGCGAGGCGAGATCATGTCGACCCCTTCGTGGCTACGCCCACCGGATCGGGGCGCACCCCACGTATCGGTGAAGCTCGTCGGTCCATCCACCGGGCAAGCTCGACCCGTCGGCGGCGGATCATCATCGGGGGGCAGCGTCGTCGTCGTGGTGGGAGCGGCCGTCGTCGGGGCTGCGGTCGTGGTGGTGCTGTCGTCCCCGCCGGGAGCTGCCGTCGTCGTTGTGGACGCCACGGTGGTGGTCGTGGTCGTCGTTGCGGTCGTACTCGTCGCCCGTCGCCGTGCCTCCTCTTCGGCACGTCGTCTCGCCTCTTCTTCGGCGCGTCGGCGAGCTTCCTCTTCGGCGCGCCTCCGCTTCTCCTCCTCCTGGAACTCGTAGGCCGCCACGATGGCCTTGTAGGCAGCATCGGCCGCCTCGAGCTCGGCGAGGATCTCCACTGCCAGGGCATCGAGTTCCGCCGTGACCACAGCTTGGCGCGCCACGGCGGCCTCGAGCAACGCCTGCTGATCCCGGTAGCTCTGCTCGAGCGCCTGGACTCGGGTCAGGAGCGCACGATCGTTGTCGGCGATGAGCTCGAGATATCCCTGCTTCACCTCGATATCGGTGAAGGTCTCGAGGTCGACAAAGCCGATGATGCCGGTGTTGCCGGCGCTCACGTAAAACTGACGTGCGATCTCCTTCGCCTGGATCCTCAGCAAGGTCAGCTCTCGCTCTCGGACCCCGAGTTCGACGGCGAGCCGCTCCAGGTCGATTCGCAGGAGCTCGGCCTCGACGACGCTCGCCTCGTACTGTTTGGTGACATCGGTGAGGCTGAGGGTTGCCGCACGGCGTTCTTCGAGGGCCGCATCGATGTCGGCCGGCGTGATCTCGTCGACGGCGAGGGCGGCGAACGCGGGCACACTGAGCGCGGCCACCAACAACACCACCAGTGCAACGCGTCTCACGAGCGCGTCTCCTCTACCAGCCGGACGATCTCTTCCTCATCCGCCGCGCCCCGCAGCCAGGTTAACCGCCCGTCGTCTTCGAGTTTCTCCAGCTGGGTTCGCACTTGGAAAGCGGCCGCCGGGATCAAGGCATCGTCGATGTCCACGTAGACCACGCGAACGATATCGGCGACCGTTGCGGCGCCCTTTCGGATTGCGTCCAGGATCTGACGTTCGCGTTCGAGCCGATGATTGATGTACTCGGTGATCGCCGCCGAGGCATTGTCGAATTCGGGGCCGTGTCCCGGGTACAGATGTGCCGGCTGCAGATCTCGCACCTTTTCGAGCGAGCGCATGTAGGCCGCAGCGTCTTCGATGATGACGGTCGACCCGCCCATGATGTGGTCGCCCGTGAACACCACGTCGGCAATGCGGTAACACAGGTGGTCGTCGGTGTGGCCGGGGGTGTGAACGGCCGTCATCATGACGTCGCCGACTTCCACGATGTCGCCGTCGGCGAGGGTGGACGTCGGCTCGAACTCCGGTCCGGGCGCGAAGCCGAGGACCGGCACCTCGAAACGGCTTCCGAGCAGATTCGCCGCGGGAGCGTGATCGGGGTGGGTGTGCGTGACGAGCACGCTCAGGAGTTCGAACGCCTCGGCGGCACGCTCGATGGCGGCCACATGGGAGTCGATCACCGGGCCAGGATCGAGCACGACGGCACATCCGTCCGACGAGATCAGATAGGTGTTCGTACCGGGGCCCGTATACGGCCCGGGATTGGGCGCAAGGATGCGATCAACCCGCATCGTCGCCGCCGTCGCGGGGCACGTCGAGCTCGGGAAGATGTTCACCCTCCGCCGCAGCCGCCCGAGCGGCGCGCTCGAGGACCGCAGGGTCCGGACCGTCCTCGGACAGGTCATCGAATCCGGGCTCGCCGGGGAGCACCACGTCGAGTCCCCCATCGTCTCGGATCCGCATACGGGGTTCGATCGGTGGGATTTCGCCGAGTGAGGACACGTACACCATCACGTCCGCGGCAGACCGGAAGCCCCGGAATGCCTCGAGCGTCTTCTGTGTCGGAAACGGTACGACCCATTCGCCCCCGGCGGCGTTGGCGAGCGCATCCTCGGGCCGGACCCACTCGGCGCGATCCAGCTCGGAGGGGTCCGGAAACGGGACCGTCGCTTCGTCGACTTGGGCAGCGAAGAACCGCGTATCGAAGCGCATCGGAACCATCGACGGCGTGATCCAATTGGCGAAGTACCCGAGCCGATCGAGGTCGAATCGACGACCGGTCTCAGAGGCGTATTCGTAGACCGCAGCGTCTTTCACGAACGGTTCGGGTTCATGGAGTACCACGGGTGGAGCGACCAGCCACACCTGGGTCTCCTCGACGAGTTCCCGCACCGCAGCTGCCATCCACGGCTGCATCTCGGCCCCGACTTCGCCGGAACACACACGGTCCGCGTCCGGTCCACCGTCGTACTCGTCAACGGTGCCTCCGGGGAAGACCCATGCGCCACCCATGAATCGTGCGGTTTCGCCGCGCCGCACCATCAGGACCTCGGCGCCGTCAGGGCCGTCACGAAAGACGCAGATGGTCGATGCCGGGCGTGGCGGTCGGCTCACCTGATCATTCCTCGATGATGATCACGTTGGGGCGGTAGCGCCGGACCCCCCATCGCCGAATCACTTCACGCACTGCAGGCACGAGGAGCGAGAATCCGATCGCATCCGTGAGGAAGCCCGGCGTGACGAGCAACGCACCGGACACGAGGATCATGGCGCCGTGGGCCAACTCCTTGGCGGGGAACCGTCCTTCGAGGAACTCGCGCTGCACCGCGGCGACGGCCCCGCGGCCCTGACGGGAAACCAACGAAGCCCCGACGAATGCGGTCACGACGACGATGAAGAGCGTCGTCCAGACACCGATCCGATTGCTGGCAGCGACGAACAGCGCGATCTCGAGGAGGGGGATCACGACGAAAGCGGCGAGGAGCGTGGGGAAGATGCGCACCAAGTGGAGGATACCGGCGTGTCGAGCGAACGGCTCCGCCGGCGTGGACTCCTCTGCTCGGTAGTCTGCTCGCATGGATCTTCGCGACCTGCCTTCGGTCGATGGGTTGGCCACGGACGTGGCGACGGCACTCCAGCCTCGAACGCTCCCGCCGGCGTTGGTGGTCGCGATCGCCCGCGATGCGATCGACGAGGCACGGCGGCAACTCCTGGCTGGAGCCGACGATGCAGATCCCCTTGCCCTCGCCCTGCCCGGGGCGCAGAGACTGGCGTCACTGCGGCCCGGCCGAGTCATCAACGCAACGGGCGTGCTGCTCCACACGAACCTCGGCCGGGCACCCATTGCGCCCGACGCGGCCAGTCTGTCCTCGGACGTCGCGGGCGGATACGCCAACGTCGAGTTCCAGCTTGCGACCGGAGCTCGCGGGTCTCGCGGCCAGTACCTCGACATGCTGCTTCGCTCGGTGACCGGGGCCGACGCCGGGCTCGTGGTCAACAACAATGCCGGAGCGCTCCTCCTTGCGTTGGCTGCGTTGGCGGGGCCCGGACGAGCCGTTGCTGTGTCGAGGGGCGAACTGATCGAGATCGGGGGCTCGTTCCGACTTCCGGACCTGATGGCATCAAGCGCGGCTCAACTCGTCGAAGTCGGCACGACCAACCGCACCCGGCTGACGGACTACGCCAAGGTGATCGAGAGCGTCGACCTGGTTCTGAAGGTGCACCCATCGAACTATCGGATCGAAGGATTCTCCGAAGAGGTCGGGTATGGATCGTTGGCGAGCCTCGCTGCGGAGCACGGAGTCCCCATGGTGGCCGATGTCGGAAGCGGCCTGCTCGATACGCGAACTCCGTGGCTCGACGGTCCGCCACCTGGATGGCTCTCCGGGGAGCCGGGAGTGCGGCAGACCCTCGACGAAGGCGCCGACGTGGTGCTGTTCTCCGGCGACAAGCTGCTCGGCGGTCCGCAAGCGGGGATTGCCGTCGGCCGAGCGGATCTGATCGAGAAGATGGCCGGCCACCCAATGGCTCGGGCCCTTCGTATCGACGGGTCGACACAAGCGGCCCTCGCAGTGACGCTCGAGGCGTACGCCTCCGGCAAGGCGAGCGAGTTGCCGTTCTGGGCGATGGCCTCCCTCGGCGACGTCAGCCTCAGAGGCCGACTGGCATCCGTCCTCGCCGAGTCGGGGGTCGAAGGTGAGATCGTCGTCGCGGAATCGATCCCCGGTGCGGGCTCGGTCCCGGGCGAAACGATCGCATCGCCGGCACTGAAGCTGCCGGGTCACGGCGACGCAGCGTGGGAGCGGCTCATCGCTGCGGATCCGCCCGTTGTCGGCCGGCGCCGAGCCGATGCCCTCTTCCTCGATCTTCGTACGGTGGCCCCCGACGACGACCCGCTGGTCGCGGCCGCGCTCCGCCAGCTCACTCCGAGGGACTGAATGCCGATCGTCGGGACCGCCGGACACGTCGATCACGGCAAGTCAACGCTCGTCGAAGCTCTGACCGGACGTGACCCCGATCGTTGGGCCGAGGAGAAGGAACGGGGCCTCACCATCGACCTGGGCTTTGCCTGGGTGCGGTTGGACGACGACACCGAAGTTGGGTTCGTCGACGTGCCCGGGCACGAACGTTTCATCAAGAACATGCTGGCCGGTGTCGGCGCCCTCGATGTTGCCTTGTTCGTCGTTGCGGCAGACGAAGGATGGATGCCGCAGACCGAGGAGCACCTGGCCGTGCTCGACCTGCTCGACGTGCGTCACGGGGTGATCGCCATCACTCGAACGGATCTCGTGGACGACGACCTCGTCGAGCTCGCCATGCTCGACGTCGACGAGCACATCACCGGAACCTGCTTGGAGCACTGGCCGGTTGTCCCGGTGTCGGCCGTGACGGGAAGCGGTCTGGACCGGTTGCGATCTGCCCTCGTCGACGCACTCGAAGAGGCCGGCCCACCCGCCGACAGTGAACGCCCCCGACTGTGGGTCGATCGATCGTTTGTCATCAGCGGCGCCGGTGTCGTTGTCACCGGAACCCTCACCGGCGGCCGCCTCTCCAAAGACTCCGACATCGTGATCTCACCCGGTGATCGGCGAGCCCGAATCCGGGGGATTCAGAGTCACGAACACGACGTCGAAGTCGCCGCGCCGGGATCACGCACGGCGATCAACCTCGTCGGCGTCGACATCGACGACGTGCCGCGCGGCGCTCTGCTCTCGAGCCCGGATACCGTGGCGCCGAGCCAGAAACTCCTCGTCGATCTGGCACTGGTCCGATCCGCCGACACCGCCCTCGGCAACCGCGGGGCTTATCACTTGCACGCCGGAACCGGCGCATGGCCGGTGGAGGTGCGCATCGTCGAAGGATCCGACATAGAGACCAGTGGCGCGGCCCTCATCAGCCTCCCGGTACCGCTGTCGTTCGAGATCGGAGATCGCGTCATCCTGAGGGAGGTGGGACGGCAGGCGGTCGTCGCCGGAGGCCGGGTCATCGATCCGGCCCCTCGAGGCAAGCTCACGGATGTTGCGGCAACGGTGGCCGCGCTCGTCGCCGTCGTCGACGCAACTCCGGGCGAACGCGCGACCGCCTTGCTCGCCGTACGTCGCACCGAGTTGGCCTCGGTCTTGGCAGCTCACACGGGCGGGGGTCGCCCGGCAGCAGCGATCGTCGCGGGCGCCCTGCTGGTCGACCCTGCTCAGGCCAGTGCACTCACCGATTCGGCTGAGCAACTCGTCGAGCAGTACCAGGTGCGCAACCCTCTGCGTCCCGGAATGCCGAAGGCCGAACTCGCATCAGCGCTCGATATCGACCTCGCACTGCTCGACGCACTGGTAGCTGCGGCCGATCAGCTCGCCGACGCCGGACCGGTGATCCGAACCAGTGACTTCACCGGCGGTTGGGGCGATGCGCAGGAGGCCGAATGGAGCCGCGCCGAGCAGCTCCTGCGATCCGGCGGCCTCGCCGTCCCGCGTGCCTCACAGCTCGAACTCGATCGCGAGACCTATCACGCGTTGTTGCGCGACGGTCGTTTGGTGCGAATCGACGACGACCTCGTCTACTTGCCGGACCAGCTCGACACGATCACAGCCGGCCTCTCGGAGCTGGAAGATGGTTTCACGGTTTCCGAGTTCCGCGACGCGTTCGGCTTGTCACGCCGACACGCAGTACCGATTCTCGAGTGGCTCGACGCGTCCGGGTGGACGTCACGCCGAGGTGACGTCCGTTCGATCAGACCGCGGCCCGAGCCAGGATCGTCCGACGCTCCGACTCCGTGAGACCGCCCCAGATCCCGTACGGCTCACGAATCTCCATGGCGTAGTCGAGGCATTGCATGTTGACCGGGCACACGCCGCAGATGGACTTGGCGCGATCTTCCCGTCGTTCTCGTTCGTCCTTGCGTTCCGCAGTGCTCGGGGGGAAGAACAGATGCGAATGGTTTCCTCGACAGAGTGCAACCGGCTGCCACGAACGATCCAACGGAGTCACGGGGGATTCCTCCTCAGTCCAAGCCTCTACTCCAACAGCGGCTCGAACCTACTTCGCCGACTTGTCCACAACCAGGAAATACCTGGGAAACTGGCAAGTTTTTTCGCGAATTGCCTTGAAGTGGGTCAGGGAGCGGCTCCGCCGCTGGCTGACCCACGTAGCCAGTAGCCGGTAGCCAGTAGCCAGACGGCGGCCCCTGATCACGAGCTGGTTGAGTCTGGCTACGGGAAGCGAGCGCAGCGAGCGTAGTGGTTACTGGCTACTCGGCGGCGGAGCCGCCGGCGGACCAACCTCCAAGACAATCCCCTTGACTTCAACGACTTCGATTTCGTCTCCGGGTTGGAGGCCGGCGGCGCGGTGGGAGCGAGCCTTCCAGCGGGCTCCGGCGATGGTGACGAACCCTTCGGGATCGAAGTCGGTCTCGGCCACACCACGAGCACCCACGAGGTGTTCGCGACCGAGGGTCGGGGTCGAGAATCGGGAGCGCACCACCGTGCCCATGGCGAACACGTAGAAGAGGGCAACACCGATGACGACCAGGATCACGGCCCACCAGCGAGGTGCGAACTGGGGCGAAGCCGTGGTGAAGGTGAAGCCACCGCCGAGCAACAACGCCGTGCCGACGATGCTGCGGATTCCCAGTTGGTTTCGCTGGAACTCCCAGGTGTACATCCACATGCCGAGCAGCGTGGCGACAACGGCTACCCAGTTGATCGGCAGTGTGGCGAGCCCGTACCCGGCGAGGAACAAGGTGAGGACCGAGACGGCGGCGGTGATGCCGGCCCCGGCTGCGTAGAACTCGAAGGCCATCAATGCGATCCCGGCGGCGAGGAAGAAGAACGTCGCCTCCGGGAAGATCGAGAGTCGCAGGAACCGGGTGAAGAGACCGGGCTTGCGGAACTCGACGAACACGGAAGGCACGATCACCTCGGTCCCATCGTCCGCGATGATCGTCTCTGTCGTTTCCAGTGTCACCCCATCGATGGTGCGGCCATCGAGCGCCGCAATGAACTGCCCGATCGACGGCGACACGACATCGAGATAGCCGGGGTTCGGACCATCTTCCGTGATCTCCGTAGCGGCGGTGTCGAACTCTTCGTCGCGAGTTCCGGTGACGATCTCCGTCGATCCACCGGCCACCGTTGGAATCGCGAAGCCGATGCGAGCGCCCGGTGCCGCACCGACGACATCGACCAGCTCCTGGAGGCCGGCGACGCCGCCATACGCCTCGGCACCGGCTGGCCCCACCCACATCGCAACAGGCACGACTGTCGTGCGGAGCGCCTCGAACAGCGGCGACGGATCGCCCGAAGCAATCCCCGGAGTGTCGAACTGCAGGATGACGAGCTGGGTCTCGGCTTCCTGAACGGCATCGACGAGATAGTCGATCGTCCGCTGGTCGAGCGGGCCGTTCACCTCCGCGACCACGATCTTGTCGGCAGGCGGCTGGTCCTCCTGAGCCACAGCCGGCGCTGCGGAGAGCAGCGCAGCGGTAAGCAGGGCAAACGCGAGAAGTCGACGAATCATGCGACCGCAGATGTTACGGGGCGTGCTGAGCTTCGCGGAATCGACAAACGCGAGGCGCCGCGCGAGTGGTTGCCTCCCTACCCCCCCAAGGGTGATCTGTCGCGTTTGGGGTCCGAAGGTTCGGTGCTCGGGTCCCCCTCCCTCGTAGGGAGGGGTGCCGGAGCGAAGCGGAGGCGGGGAGGGTCTCCACCGCTCCGCACTGTCGGGGCGGTGTTCCGAAACGTGTCGACGACGGATTGCACATCAGTCGGAGTGACCTCGAAACCCTCCCCGACCTC
>JASJAX010000140.1 GCA_030066755.1 Acidimicrobiia bacterium | reverse complement strand
TACGCAGCCATCGATGCCGTTGATCAGTTTGGCCGGGAAGCGTGGTCGTGGGTGCCTCGGGGTTGGCAGTTCGAGCTGGTCGGCCAGGTCATAGCGCTCACCGGTTTGCTGCTTGCCATGGGCGGCACGGCACTGGCCTATCTCTGGGAACGTGACCTCACATGGGCCCGGGCATCGCTCGGCGCCATGTTGTTCACCGGCCTGATGCTGATCATCTTCGCCGTCATCCCGAACCAGTGGTTGACGCTCACCCAATCGGTCCTCGAATGGACCCCGCAGAAGAACTTCCTGACGATCCCGAGATTCCTCGTACTCAACAACGACGTATCGATCAGCTACGCCGCGCTGAAAGACATCGTGTCCGGCACCTATTCGGTCGTTGCGCTCGGTGCTGTGGCCGTTGGGATGTACCAGTGGCAGGAGTGGAAGAAGCGTCGTGAGACGGCGCCGAAGGAAGAGGTGTCGACGTACGGTCGACCGCTCGCCAAGGCCGGTAACTAGACCATGGCAAAGACCGACATCTGGTTCGAGATCCCGCCGATGCGGGACGACTACCAACTCGCAGTCGTCGACGGTGCATACCTCACGGCCGCCGTCAAGCCGAAGCAATTCCTCCACATCAACCAGGCGGAGTGCATCCTGTGCGAGGGTTGCGTCGACATCTGCCCATGGAAGTGCATCCACTATCTCTCGATCGACGCCATCTCCGAAGGGGTGAACGTCGACAATCCGGCAACGGATGCGTCCAACCAAGGCTTTTTCCTGGTCGACGAGGACGAGTGCACGCGGTGTGCACTGTGCATCGATCGCTGCCCGACGGGCGTCATCACGTTGGGCAAATTCGCCGGGTCGCTTGCGGCCCAAGCCGAGGAGTACAGCTTGAACCCATGGGAGTACGACACCGGCGAACGAGACTTCAAGAACGGCTATTCATACGGTATGCGGTGGTGATCACCGGAGATTTTGGCCGGCGCATGTCGTCGGCCAAACTGCCGCCACGAGAGGAGGTCAGGTGGCAAACGGCAACGGAAACGGAGTAGGCCAGCGGCTGGCGGAATCGGTTGAGCGAGTCCGCTCGAGCCAGGCGTGGTCGAGCATCTTCCGTCCTGGATCCCCTTTCCGGGCGGGCTACTCGGACAGTCCCCGCAACCGCTCGTACGTCATCATGAACAACGTGCTCTATCACCTTCACCCCGTGAAGGTGAAGCGCCACGGCGTCCGGCTCTCCTACACGTTGTGCCTCGGCGGTTTGAGCTTCTTCCTCTTCATCCTGTTGACGATCACCGGCATCTTCTTGATGTTCTATTACCGCCCGACTTCTCCGCAGGCGTACCAGGACATCGCCGCCCTCGCCACCGACGTTGCGTTCGGCCAGCTGATTCGCAACATGCATCGGTGGGGAGCCCACGCCATGGTGCTGACGGTGTTCCTGCACATGGCCCGAGTGTTCTATCACGGTGCCTACAAGCCCCCCAGGGAGTTCAACTGGGTCGTCGGCATCATCCTTCTCCTGTTGACGCTGCTGCTGTCGTTCACGGGCTATCTGCTGCCGTGGGATCAGTTGGCGCTGTGGGCCGTCACAGTCGGCTCCAACATGGGGGCTTACTCACCCGTCATCGGTGATCAGGTCTCATTTGCGCTCATCGGTGGCGTCCAGATCACTGCCGACACGCTCTTACGCTGGTACGTGCTTCACGTACTCTTCCTCCCGTTCATCATCGTCGTCTTCATGGCCGTCCACTTCTGGCGGGTCCGCAAGGACGGCGGCATCTCCGGACCGCTGTAAGGAGCACTCGTGGCAGACATTCCCGAGCACATCCTGCGCCGATCAGCGGAGGCTCGCGCCAAAGCCGAGGGTCGTTCGGTGGAAGAAGTGCTTGCCGAACTCAAGGGGGAGCAGCCGGCTCCGCCGGCTGAGTCGCCAGTCGCCAGTAGCCAGTCGCCAGAACCTGCGGCACCGTCGGGCGAGGCGTCCAAGATTCCGGAAGCGCTGTTGCGGCGGACCGCCGAAGCAAGGGCGAAGAAGGAAGGCCGTTCTGTCGATGAGGTGATGGCGGAGCTCACCGGGCAGGCCCCGGCTGCACCTGCAGCCGCAGCGCCTGCTCCTGCTGCCGCCGCTGCGCCGGCTGCGAGTGGACCGGTTCGCGACCTCGATGCCGAAGCCGAAAAGTACGGCGTCCCCTCCGATCTCCTCCAACGAGCAATGATTGCCCGGGCTCGCAAGGACGGGAAGCCGATCCCGCAGATCGCCGGACAGGCGGCTCCACCGCCGGCGGCGGCCGCCCCAGCTGCTGCCGCGGCAGCAGCGCCTGCCGTTGCTGCTGTTCCAGAAGGTGTCCGAACTCAACGGCTGCTGACCGTCGTCAAGGCGGGGGCGATCCAGCAAGTGAAGGCCGAGCCCACGGACAAGGTGAACGTGTGGCCTCACCTACTGGCGATCGAGTTTGTCGCCCTGATGGCCTGCACCGCGTTCCTGATCGTCTTCTCGACGTTCGTTGATGCGCCGCTGCTCGAGTTCGCCAACTTCAACGAACAGCCGAACCCATCGAAGGCGCCGTGGTACTTCCTCGGCCTCCAGGAGCTGCTCTCGTACTTCGACCCACAGGTCGCCGGCGTGCTGTTGCCCGGTTTCGGGCTCGGTGGGCTCGCAATCATCCCCTACATCGATCGCAATCCGTCCGTCCGACCGTCGGATCGCAAGCTGGCGATCATGATCTTCACGTTCTTCGTGATGTCGGCCGGCATCCTCACCATCTTCGGTTCCTTCTTCCGGGGCCCCGGGTTCAACTTCACGTTCCCTTGGGTCGACGGCTTGTTCTTCGACTTCTGACGGGGGAAATGGCATGAGCGCAACCTCGATCTTCATCCTCGGCATCGTCGGTGCTGCGGTGCTCGCCGCCGCCGGCATCTTCACCGTTGCCGTTCGGCGCGGGTCATCCGCCGGCCCGGTCACGGGTACGTTCGATCGCCGAGCCGTCCGCAAGGACCGTCAACGTGTTGCCGCCGCAGCAACGGGAGGTGGCGTGGCCACCATCGCGGAGCCGGAGACCGACACCGCCGTCGAAGCCGACGCAGCACCGCCGGAGGAGATCGACGACTCGGTCGGCGTCACGCCGCTCGTCCAGAAGCGCCAGATCTCGGCTGCCGAGTACGGCGTGACTCGACGCCAGTTCTTCAATCGGGCGATCATCGGGCTGTTCGGCGGCGTCTTCCTCGGCAGCCTCGGCCTCGGCATCCTTGCGTTCCTGTGGCCCAAGCTGAAGGGCGGCTTCGGCTCGAAGATCGTCGCCGGCTCGGTGGCAGATCTCCGTAATCAGATCATCAACAGCGACGGCACACTCTCGCCGCTGTTCTTCCCTGCCGCCCAATCGTGGCTCGTCCCCATCGACGACGCCAGCATCCCGGGAAGCTCGTTCGAAGGCCTATCTGTGGCGGCCGGGGGCGGCGCCGGCGAACCGTCACTCATGGCGCTCTGGCAGCGATGTGTGCACCTCGGTTGCCGAGTCCCATCATGCGAGTCCTCGCAGGGGTTCGAGTGCCCGTGCCACGGTTCGAAGTACAACTTCCACGGCGAATACCAGGACGGACCGGCGCCACGCAACATGGACCGATTCGTCCTCGAGATCGACGACGCCACCGGTGATCTGGTCATCGACACCGGCCAAGTCATCCAGACGCCGCGCTCCAAGGTCATCACCATCCCGTATCCCCAAGGTCCTACCTGCTTGTGATCCTCACCACGCTCTCCGAATTCGTCCTCGCCGTCGATGAGGCCGGTCCGGTTTCGCCATCGAACGCGAACTGGGGACAGCTCGCGCTCATCTTCGTGGCGTCTGCGGTCCTCGTCTGGATGGTGTACCTGTTCGTTGCCTCTCGCCGCAGCGTCACGCCGGCTCCCGAGGAAACCGCGAAGAACCTCCAGCCGTACATGTCCGACGACGAGCTCGAGAACAACCGGCTGACCCGAGTGCTCGGCGCGGCCGTCGTCGCCGCCGCCGTCCTCGCCATTGCCCTCCCCGTCTACTACTGGGGTGAAGCCGACCGGCAGGCAGAGGCCGCCGAAGCGTTCCACGAGAAGGACGTCGAGGAAGGCGAGCACTGGTACGAGGTGTTCGAGTGCATCGGGTGTCACGGTCCCGACGCCGGTGGCGGTGGCGCTGAGTTCATCGAGGCACGCAGCGGACTCTCGACGACGTGGGCTGCCCCGTCGCTCAATGACATCTTCTACCGCTACTCCGACGACGAAGTCGAGTACTGGCTCAACTACGGGCGGAGCGGAACGCCCATGCCGGTGATCGGGCTGGTCGGCGGTGGTGCGGCGACGGTGCAGGAGATCGACCAACTCATCGAGTATCTCCGGTCGGTGCAGATCTCCCAAGCGGAGGCGCTCGGAAAGGCCGACGGTCTCGTCTCGCAGGCGTTGAATCGGCTGGCTGGTGCCGAGGTAGCCGTCTCACAACTGGTGAGGCAGCAGCAGGCGGTCGTCGACGACATCCTCGACGCACCCGCAGTCTTCGATCTCATCGAGACCATCCCAGATGAGATTCGGTCGCTCATGGCGGCCGACGGCACCTGCACCGACGAGTCTGCTGCCGTCGTCGGCAGCGTCTGCAACGCCCCCGGCCCGGATACCGATCGTGATGGCTTGAGCGACCAGTTCGAGCTCCAGGTCGCCGGACCCGACAACGAGCTGAGCGCACTCGCTGCATCCAGCGTGTTGGTCCGCAATGTCATCGACGGTGACGTCGTGGGCAACGACGATCCCGTCACCTTCGACGCCGACGGCAATGCCGCCTATGAGTTCGAACTCGTGCCTTCGGCCGACTACCCCGCGATCTACAGCCTCTCGCTGTCACCGCTCGATGCATTCACTATGGAAGACGCCTCCGGCGAACCCATGCCCGACCTCGACGCCCTCGAGGTCTTCCTCACCGACCTCGACACGGCCAAACTCAACTTCGGTGTGCTGGCCGAGCGCAATGATCGGTTCCTCGAAAACGCCGAGAGCAGCTACGACTTCCTCGTCGACGCATTCGAGCAGAAGGCGTGGGAAGTCGACATCGACCAGGTCGCAGCCGATACCGGATTGAGTTTCGATGATGCCGAGCGTGCAGTGGGCCTCTACAACGCCTTCTGCGCCCGATGCCACACCGCCGGCTACAGCGCAGGCGTCGCCTACGAGCAGGGTGCCGGATCGGGCGCCTGGGGGCCCGCACTCACGGGCGGCCGAAGCGTGGTGCAGTTCCCCGACGCAGAGGACCAGATCACCTTCATCATCCGCGGCTCGAACCTCGCCGAGGACTACGGCGTCAACGGCATCGGCCGCGGTTGGATGCCGGGCTTCGGGCAGATTCTGACTGAAGAGGACATCCGTCTCATCGTCTCGTACGAGAGGTCAATGTGAGTCTCAAGACATCATTCTCCCGGACGCTCAACCGGCTCCGCACCGAGGAGTCGGGGCTCTCTGCGCTCGAGTGGCTCGGTGTCGTTGCGATCATCATCTCGGTCCTGGCGTTCATTCCGCCCGTGCGTGGTGCGATGGGCGACCTGTACGACGCCATCTTCAAGCAGATCGATCCCGACACCGGCGAAGTCACCGCCTTCTCGATCGCAACCCGGGGCATCCTCGTCACGCTCGTGTCCGTGATCGCGTTTCTCGGCACCGGCTACCTGCTGCTCTACACCAACCTCGGCACCAAGCTCGCATTCCTCGTCACGGGTGCAGCCACCTTCGGTTGGATGGTCGTCGGTGGAGCACTCTTCATCGCCTACGCACCTCGTGGCCTCCGGCCGCGGAGCGTCGAAGGTCTCAACGCTCTCCAGATCCGGATTCCCTCGATCGCGATGACCCTCGGATCATTCATCCTGTTCTTGATGTTCATGGTCGCCCTCGACCGCTACGAGAAACTGGACCAGGAAGTAGCGAGTACTGAGTAGCGAGGCGTGACGGCTTCGCCGTCACGACCGAGTTTGCGCCATGCTCAAACTCGGTCATCTGAATCACCGCGCCGAGTTGTCTGGCGACCGACCTAGCCCGGCGTGTCCTCGGATTCCGACTGCAGGTGATACGTGAGGATCTGCAACTGGGTCGACACGTCCAGACGACGGGTCTTGACCGAGTCGGGTACGTGGAGCACCGTCGGCGCAAAGTTGAGGATCGATCGAACGCCCGCGGCCACGAGGCGGTCGGCCACATCCTGGGCCGCACTCGCAGGAGTCGCCACGATGCCGATGTCGACCGTGACATTGCTCAGGGTCTGCTCGAGATCGCTGAGCGCACGGACCTCGTGACCACCGATCATCGTCCCGATCCTCGCCGGGTCGACATCGAACAACGCAACGACCTGGAACCCCCACGCATCGAAACCTGGATAGCTGGCGAGTGCCGAGCCGAGGTTGCCCACGCCGAGAATGACGACGGAGTACCCCTTGTGCAGACCGAGGGCCCGTCGCAACTGTTCCTGGAGGTCGGCGATCGTGTAGCCCACGCCGCGCACCCCATGGGAACCGAGATAGGACAGGTCCTTGCGGACCTGCGCCGAGTTGACGCCCGCAACCGCAGCAAGCTGCTCGGACGAGCAGGTGGTCTGGCGTTCCGACATGTCAACCAGGCACCGCAAATAGACGGGGAGCCTCGCAACCGTGGCCGTGGGTATCGAGTTCGTCACGTCACATGAGGTTAATCCCGGGTGCCGAGGGCGGATCCGTCGGGTTGGAGAGATGCCGGCCCGAGTCCCAGGTCTCAGGTCGCAGGTCGCAGGTCGCAGGTCTCAAGTCGCAGGTCCCGGGTCGCAGGCCCCAGGTCGCGTGTTCCTAGGCCCAAGGCACGGACCACAGCCTCAGCGCCGGCGACGATCGAAGGCGTCACTACGATCTGCGGATGCGGCCGGTCACTGCGCTCGTGGTTGTCTTGCTCCTCGCGCTCATCGTCGGCGCGTTCCTTCTCCAATGGTCGCTCGCCAACTGACGACTGACGACTGACGCCTACTCCGCCACTGGTTTCACCTGGAGCGGGTCGGATGCCACCGACCGCAGGGTGACGGCGATGTTGTCTTCGACGGGGTACAGGTCGTCGGCGCGGCCTCCATGGACGGCGATCGCTATCTGGCCGTAGGAGTCGACGTGCAGCAGGCCTTCGCCTGGCGCAACGTCGCCGTACGCCGTGACCCAGGTGAGCGGGTGCTCGATTGCGCCAATGCGCAGAATGAGGTCGTCACCGGGACCAACACCGATGGCACCGAGGTCGGCGGGAGCGATGTTGGTCTGGGCATTCCCGAAGTGGTCCACCCACAGGACTTCACCGCGGACCGACGACCCCTCCGGCTCGACCAGGGGCAGCATCAGCGGAGTCACCGACTCGAACGGGACCACCGGCCCGAGGTCGGTCGGCTCGGCCTCGCCGGCTGCCAGGACCGCCGCCGCCGGTCCGAATACGTCCCGTCCGTGGAATGTCTCCCCCTCGGCAGGAATCTGGAAACGAGGATCCTCGAGGCTGACGATGAGATCGGCCCCACCCACCATCGCCACGGCGGGCGCCAACAGACCGTTGTCGGGACCGACGAAGTACCCCCACTCGGTTCGGGCGGCGATACCACGACGTTGCGTTCCGACCCCGGGATCGACAACGGCCAACGCCACCCCGTTGGGCATGTACTGGATCGCCCGGAGCAACGCCAACGCACCGGCCCGAACGTTGCCGCGAGGGATCCCGTGGGTGATGTCGATGACACGAAGCTCAGGGTTGATCCGCGCAACGACCCCGTGCACGACACCCACGAACTCGTCACGATGGCCGAAATCCGAGAGAAACGAGATAGGAAGCATGGAGAGGGAGAGTAGCCACCGGCCACCAGCCACCAGCCACCAAGACCTCACGCGTCCTCCTGGGGAACACAGCCCCAGTTCGGACTGGCGACTGGCGACTCGACCTCAGCGACACGAGCAACCAAGTCTGCGGCGTCCCCAATCGCCTCCGAGCGGCGTCAGGGCTGGCGACTCGACCTCAGCCGGCTGAGGTCGTCAGTCTGCCGCGTCCTACCCCGACCACCCGACTCGTTAAGCAAGATGCTGATGTGCCGCTGGGAGGTCGTAGCCGAGAACCTCGGCGAGCCACCTACCGGTTGCGATGGTGGCGTCGAGGGACACGGAGGTGGTGACACCCATCCGTTCGAGGAATGCCACACAGTCTTCCGTGGCGACGTTGCCGCCTGCTTTGGGCGCAAACGGCGAGCCGCCGATCCCCCCGACGGATGTGTCGAGGATGGTCACCCCGGCCAGCAATGCGGCATAGACGTTGGCGAGTCCCGCCCGCCGGGTGTCGTGGAAGTGGCACCGAATGGGCAGATCCGGGGCCGCGGCGCGAACGGCATCGATCACTGCAGCGACGTCCGGAGGTGTGGCGACGCCGATGGTGTCTCCCAGGGCGATCTCGTCAGTTCCGGCTGCGACGGATCGGGCAGCGAGCCCCGCAACGCGCTCGGGCGCGACGGGGCCGTCGTACGGGTCGCCGAACGCTACGGAGATCGTCACCGTTGTCCTCCGCGCAGCGGCCGTGGCTTCCGGAACCAACGCTTCGATCTCCGTCATGATCTCGTCGGAGGTCATGCGCTGATTCGATCGGCTGTAGCCGTCGCTCGCCGGAACCACGAAGTTGACTTCGTCGACCGACGTCGCCAGTGCACGGTCGAGACCCCGCTGGTTCATGACGAGCCCAATCAATGAGGCGCCCGGGCGGTCGATCTCCAATGCCTCCATCACCGCCTCGGCATCGGCCATTTGGGGAACCGCTCGAGGGTGGGCGAACGACACTGCTTCGACACGCCCCGCCCCTGCGGACACCATGCGCCGGATCAGCTCAACTTTGGCGGCAGTGTCGAGAACGACCGATTGCGCCTGCAACCCATCCCGCGGACCAACCTCGACCAGATCGACATGGGGAGGCAGAAGCATGTGGCGAGAGTAATCAGTCGTCAGTCGTCAGTCGTCAGTTGCCACCAGCCACGAGCCACCAAGACGTCGCGCGTCCGCGGGAGAATCCAAATGCAGTTCGGACTGGCGACTCGACCTCAACGATTCGGAGGTCGCAGCTGCCACGTCGATCACGCCATGCCGGCGGCGTCGGGGCCGGCGACTCGACCTCAGCTCGCTGAGGTCGCCCGTCTGCCGCGTTGATCACGCCTTCGCAGCGGCGCTTTGCCTGCTGAGCCGCTCTGCGGCTCAGCCCCTCACATGCCTGACCAACTCCGCCTGTGAGTGGACCTCGAGCTTGCGGAAGATCGACTTGAGATGGTTGCGGACGGTGTGCGGGCTCAGATCGAGGCGCTCGGCGATCGAGACGACTCGTTCACCTTCGAGCAAGCAGACAACGACATCCCGTTCCCGTCGAGTCAGGCGGTCTGCGCCCTCGTAGTCATGGGTGGTCGGGGCCGCAGACACCCCTGTCCCGAATCCGAGGGATTGCAGCTCGTGTGCAATACGCTCGAGAGCCGCCGCCCACTCAGCAGGTCGATCGGGTCGTACTGCCTCGAGCGGCTGGATCAACCAGAGCACGGCTGCGGAGTCACCGCCGTTGGATCCGCGAACGGGGAACAACCGGGCGATCACCGGCCGCTCTGCGCCGGTTGCGTCGATGACGCCCCACTCGAGGACGACGATCTCGTCGCCGGGTTCGGACCGGGCGGTCCGAGTGATCACCTCGTGGTACCGATCGCGATGCGCCGCCGGGAGCCACTCGGGCGCCTGGCTACCCGCCTCCGTCGCGGGATCGAGCCCGAGGAGCGCCTGCATCGCCTGATTGCTGTACGTGCGCTTGCCGGTCGCATCGGTCACGAGGACCCCGTCGGACACGGCCTCGAAGAGGGCGTGCAACGGGACGGCGACGTTCGGCGCAGTTCGGGTCATTCCAGAGGGCCCTGCCATCAGCTCCACCCCCTGCGTCCTACCAGTGACGCGGCATCCATGCCTGTCAACACTTGTTCAACCTCCCGGTTCTCACCCGGGAACCCCTCACCCCGAGTCCACCCCAACTGCCATGGGATGGTGTTCTGTACCTACCGCCTCTAGAGCGTATTCACATATGACAATTCCTTCAACGGCCGTTTATGGGCTACACGGAGTGACTAGTTCTCACCGGGGCCTTCCGGCCCTAGTGACCGTTTATCGGACAGTGCTGCTTGATTATCGGACGTCAAATGGCTACGGTGACCTCGTGGCAGAAGGCTCAAAAACCGTTGATCAAGCACTCCGCCTCCTCGAGGAACTGCGTGTCGGTGGACCCGGCAACGTGGCCGACCTGGCTCGGCGGATGGGCGTCAGTCGCTCGGCGGCCGGCCGTCTCCTCACGTCACTCGAACGCTATCGGTTCGCGCGCCGTACGGACACCGGCTTCGACCTGGGCTACGGATTGCTGCAGTTCAGCGAGGAGCTCGGAAGCGGCCTCCGAGAGGCGGCGACCCGACCGCTCCGGCGTCTCGCCGAGGAGTTCGGCGAAACGGCAGCGCTTGCGGTGCGCGATGGAATCCATGCGGTTGCGATCGCACAGATCGTGCCTGCGGATCGGGTCGTTTCGATCCAATACCGCCCCGGGACCCGTCATCTGCTGTCAGTTGGGGCGCACGGCCTCGCCATGCTCGCCGATGTCTCATTGCCGATCGAGGCGGTCGACGAGGCGCTCGTCCCGCGCTTGGCGGAGGCAGCGCGGATCGGATATGCCGTGTCCCGAGACGAACTCGAACCAGGGGTGACGGGAGTGGCCGCTCCTATCGCGTTGCAGAACTCGCCGCCCCTGGCCGCTATCGGGATCGTGGCGCCGACGTCGCGTTTCCCGGAGATCTCGTCGGTAGCGTCCGCAGTGATCGACGCAGCCAACCAAGTCAACCAAGCAATCGTCGGCGCCCACGTACCGGTGTCGGGGTAGCCCCGCAACGACAGGAGCAACGTATGCCGTTCTATCGACAGGTCGGGGAGATCCCTGCAAAGCGCCATGTCATCTTCAACAAGCCTGACGGTGGCCTCTACACCGAAGAGCTCATGGGCGAAGAGGGCTTCAACTACGACTCGGCCTTGCTCTACCACCGCTACCCCCCGACCGCGCTCAAGGCCATCGAAGCCGTCGAGTTCGAGCCGCAGGCAACGGAGCTCAACCACCCCTTGAAGCCACGCCACTTCCGGACCCACCAGCTCAAACCCGGAGGCGATCCGATCAGCGGACGCCACCTGCT
>JASJAX010000139.1 GCA_030066755.1 Acidimicrobiia bacterium | reverse complement strand
CATGCGTGATCCTTCGAGGAACCTCGGACACAAGGAAACGCCCCCGGCCTCGGGAGCGGACCAGATGATACGGGAAACCACGCCGTAGTGCCAATCACGGGCGTCTGCGACGCTGAATGGCCGGTGGCCGGTACGAGGACGCTCGCGACCTGAGACTTGAGACCTGGGACGTGCGACTAGTACTCCACTTCCACCAGGGTGAGGCCATGCGGTGGGGCGGCACCGCGGGCGGCGTGCCGATCCTTCGCCTCGAGCATCGCCGGAACGGAGTCTGCAGCGATCTTGCCACGACCGACGTCGACGCAGATGGCCACCATCGACCGGACCATCTGGTGGCAGAAGCTGCTGGCCGCAACGTGGTATTCGAGCACGTCGCCGTTGCGACGCCACTCGGCGAACCGTACCTCCCGGACCGTCGATCGATCGCCGGACCGACGACACAACGAGGCAAAATCCTGCTCCCCTACGAAGGCGGCAGCCGCACGGTTCATCTCGTCCACCTCGAGCGGCACTTCGTAGTGCCAGGTCGTGGTTGCCCGGAAGGGATCGGGAGCGACGCGGTTGAGGATGCGATACACGTACCGCCGCTCCTTCGCAGAGAACCGGGCACTGAAACCTTCGAGCGCAGGCTCGAGGTCCGAGACTGCGATCTCCGGGGCCAGCTGGCGGTTGAGCGAACGGACAACCCGCTTGACGTCGATCTCGTCGTCCGTGGCGAAGCTCACGACCTGACCCGTTGCGTGGACTCCCTTGTCGGTACGTCCTGCAACTGCCGTCTCGACCTCACCGACGAGCCGAAACAGCGCATCCTCGAGATCTCCTTGAACGGTTCTGACTTCCGGTTGCCGGGCGTAGCCGTGGAATCGCGAGCCGTCGTAGGCGACACGCATGCGATAGGTCGTCACGCCGCTCAGAGGAGGAATCCGCCGGCGAAGATCCTCTGGACGATGATCCAGGCGATGAACCCACCTGCGGCGGCGACGGCCGCTTTCTGGAGGGCCAAATCGGCGGTGTAGCGCACCCCGGCGGCAACGATCGCAAGGAACCAAATCGAACCGACGAGGAAGGAGAGAATCGCATTGGTGATCAGCACGTCGGTGGCCAGGCCGACCAGCAGCGTCGGATAGGCAAAACCGACGATCCGGAGGATCGTTGGGTACGAACCGCCACCGTCAAGCAAGAACCGGCTGATCGCATACGTGAGGCCGCTGTAGACCAGCCAGAAGAACGCTGCCTGGATCAGCGCCCGGATGATGAGGGTGATGCCTCCGAGCGATGTGACCAGGCCGAGGAGGCTGCTCGGAGCGGCAAGGGCAAACAGCACCGTGGTCACTGCGACGAGGATGAGCCCGTCACCGGTGGCTCGATCGTTGAAGTCCATCCAGATGAAGGCGTCACGCTCGAGCCGCACCGCCTGGAGGAGCCGTTTGAGGACATCGGACATGGAGGTAGAGAGTAGCGGCGCAGTTGCGCCGAGCCACCAGCCACCAGTAGCCAGTAGCCAGTAGCCAGTAGCCGGCGAAGACCTCGCGCGTGCATCCAGAGAACGCAACCCCAGTTCGGACTGGAGGCTGCCGACTTGACCTCATCGAAGGAAGCCACAGCGCCTGCGGCGTCCCGCACCGCCCGGAAGCGGCGTCAGGGCTGGCGACTCGACCTGAGCGAAGCTGAGGTCGCAGCTGCCGCGTGGATCAGTCCTGCTCAGACTCGACGAGCTTGGCTACCCCCCTCAGCACGCTGGCGTCGTGGGTTCGTTGGGCCACCTCGCCGAGCGGGACCCACGCGGCATCGTGGACCTCGTCGTCGGCTTCGATGGCGTCGTTGGTGGCATGGAACAGGAACCGCACGTCGAAGTGGAGGTGCGGGGGTTCTTGGTTCTTCGCCGGGATGTCGTGGATATCGATGTCGAAGATCCCGGTGCCGACCGGCTCGATCGCTTCGATGCCGGTCTCCTCCTCGATCTCGCGAATCGACGCCTCGATGACCCGCTCTCCCGTCGGGTCGATGTGCCCACCGGGTTGCAGCCAACGATCGAGGCGCTTGTGGTGCACCATCAGGAGCGCAGTGCGGTCGGTCGAGAGGACGAACCCCGAAGCGGTGAAGTGACCGGGCGCGAACAGGTCTCGCGAGAACGGATCATCCGGCCCAGCAGCGAGCGCCAGCATCGATTGCCGTGCCCCCGCTTCCGCGGGCGGCGGGTCATACGAGCGGAGCAGGTCGATGAGTTCCTGGAGTCGAGTCATGGCGGTCGACGCTAGCGGCGCCGACGGCGGTTCACCCGTTCGCAGCGAGCCCTGCTTCGATGGCTTCGAGGTTCTTGTCGGCGAATCGTCCGGCCTGGACCGCTTCCCGGAGGGCATCAACCGGATACACGCCGAGACGGTCGACGGCGGCGGCACCGACGGCGAGCGCGACGGAGGCTTTCGGAACCCGTGACCCGGCGCGCTCCAGATCGATGACCTCGACCCGCGCATCGGTCTCGATTCTGGCGAACTCCGGGGTGGTGAAGACTCGGGCCGATGGCCGGAGGGCCGGAAGGGTGAGTCCGACCTGACGCATCCCGTCGTGTGAAAGGAGCACGAGCGCGTCCGGAGCCGGGATCGGCAGAATCGGCGCCGGATCGGGGGTCATGGTCACCTGAGCAAGGCTGTGTCCCGTCTTGACGGTTACCGGGTAGTCGCTCGTTTGTGACACCCACAGACCCGACCGGATGGCTCCCTCGCCAATGAGCCGGGCGGCACTGTTGACCTTCGCTCCAGCTGAACCGGCGAGCAGCAAAGAGCAACGACCGGCCAGATCGTGGGTGAACGACGTCGGGATGCGCCGGGGAGCGCGCTGCTCCCCTGTCGAGTCGGCTGCTTGGCGATACGCGGCTTCGTAGCCGCTCACCGTCGATCGTCGGAGCAGACCGGTTTCGAAGCCGTGAGCCTCCATGGTCTCGGCGATGGCACGTCGCGAGAAGGCATTCGACCGCACGAAGTACGCCGTGCAGAGATCCCAGACATCCAGCAACGCAAACCCGGGAGTACGAATCGCGTCGGCGATTGTCGATGCGAGATCATCGTCGAAGCTGGTGCCGCGATACACGAACGCGGCGCCGTTGACGCCGACCGTTGCACAGATGTCCAAGGGGTGCTCGAGGTTGCCCCCCGGCGTGGTGGAAGTGACCGCACCTTCGATCGTTGTCGTGGAGTGCTGACCACCGGTCATGCCGAAGTTCATGTTGTTCATGACGAGGACCGTGATGCCGACGTTGCGGCGCGCCGCACTCAACAGATGGGTGCCACCGATCCCCGTTCCGCCGTCGCCCATGATGACGATCACGGTCAGGTCGGGGTTGGCGAGCTTGATCCCGGTTGCGTAGGTGATCGAACGGCCGTGCAAACCGTGGAACGCACTGGTGTCGAAGTACTGGTCCGAGAGACCGGAGCACCCGATGTCGCTCACGATCACGACCTCGTCGGGACGGCGACCCAACTCGATCAGCGCATCGTTGAGGCGATCGAGGATCTGGCCGTGGCCACATCCCGGACAGAACGGATAGGGCCGGTCGTTGCGGTACGTCCCGAGCGTCGTGATCGTCGTCGTCACCACGCAGCCTCCATGATGTCCTTGGGATCGATCAAGTGCCCGTCGATTCGATTCACGCCGACGACGTCGCAGTGCTGCGCAACTCGCTCGATCTCGCGGCGGTAGAGGCCGGGATTCAGCTCGGCGACGACGACTCGGTCGACTCCAACGAGGGCTTTCGCCAGTACGGCTTCTGGCACCGGCCACAGGCTCCGTACGACGACGCTCGAGCAATTGCGACCCGTCCGGCGGATCGCCTGCGTAGCCACTCGAGCGGCTCCGGCGACGACCCCGTACGAGACGATGAGCGTCCGAGCTCCCGGATCGGGGTCGGTGTCGACCAGCTCGATCTCATGGAGGTGATCCTCGATCTTGGCGATGAGGTGCGTATTGAGCGACCGGATCGTCGACCGATCCTTGGTGATGAACGCCTGCTCGTCGTGCGTCGAGCCGGTGAATCGCACCGGAGCGCCGCGCCCGAACTCATGGAGCGGATGGATCTCGCCCGGCGGATGGTATCGATACGGATCCCCGTGCGTTTCGACCGACCGGGGACCGGGCGGAATCGCTCGAAGGTCATCCGGATCGACGGTGACCGGGGTCATCGCCACGTCCTTGTCCGTCAGTACGAAGACCGGGCAGCGGAATCGATCCGCCAGCTCGAACGCCCGGACCGTCAACCGGTAGGCGTCCGCGGCATCAGTCGGCGCGAGCGCAATGATCGGGTACCCGCCGGAGGTCCCCCAGCGAACGAATTGGACATCACCTTGACCGACGGTGGTTGCGCCGCCGGTGGCGGGCCCGAGGCGTTGCACATCGACGATCACGAGCGGCACCTCGCCCATCACAGCGAGCCCGATGTTCTCGCTGTACAGACTGATCCCGGGTCCGCTCGTGGCCGTCATCGATCGGGCGCCGGCGAGCGAGGCGCCGATGCACATCCCGATCGAGGCAATCTCATCCTCGCCCTGGATGGCAACACCACCGGCTCGCGGCAGCTCCCGCATCATGTGCATGAGAATCCCGGACGCCGGCGTGATCGGATAGCCCGCGAAGAAGGTGCACCCGGCATCGAGCGCACCCCGAACAATCGCGCTGGCCCCATCGATGTATTCGCGCATTGTCGTCGCGTATCGTCGGTCGCCGCGGCGCACCCGAATAGGGCCGGTTGGCCGTACCAGCGCAACACATTGGTCCTGGCCATCGAGCCGCTCACAGCGTTCGATGGAGCTGCACCCTGCCAAACGAGGAGATCACCCATGGTGACCGAAACACCGTTGTACCGAGCCAGGCTCGACGTCGACTACCCCGAGGAACTCGACCGCGTCACGTCGTTCTTCCGCATCATCTGGATCATCCCGATCGCCATCATCTGGGGCCTCGTCAACGCCGCCGAGAGCTGGACCGTCGTCACGGAGACCGGCCAAACGATCACCCGGAGCAGCGGCGGCATCACGGCTGGACTCTTCCTCGCAACCGTGCTGATGATCGTGTTCCGTGAGCGTTATCCGCGCTGGTGGTTCGACTTCTCACGCGAGTTCGCCCGGTTCGGCGCACGGGTAGGGGCGTACCTCTTCCTCCTCACCGACGAGTACCCCTCGACCGAAGACGAGCAGTCGGTCCACCTCGAGCTGGACTACCCCGACGTGAAGCAGGATTTGAACCGATGGTTGCCGCTCGTCAAGTGGTTCCTGGCGATCCCGCATTACCTGGCGTTGATTGTGCTGTTCGTCGGCGCCGTCATCGCGTGGATCGTTGCGTGGTTCGCAATCCTCTTCACCGGGAAGTACCCGCGAGGGGTGTTCGACTACGTCGTCGGTGTCGGAAGGTGGGCGCTGCGGGTTCAGGCCTATGCCTTCCTGCTCCTCACGGACGACTACCCACCGTTCAGCTTGCGGTAGCCGGCGTGCCATCGCTCAGCGTCCGGCGGCTCGACTCGACCGACGTCGGCTTGATTGCGCAGATCGACCGATCCGAGCACATCGAGGTCGAATACACCGTGGTCGACGGCCGTCTCGCTGAACGTCCCGTGTCCTATCCCGATGTCCCAAACTGGGATCCGGTCGGAACCGGCTCGTTCAGCGTCGCCGCTCACATCGCCTTCTGTGAGCCGCTGGTCGCCGATGGCGCCGACTTCCTCGGTGCCTTTCGGGGCGGCGATCTGGCCGGCCTCGCCATCGTCGATCCCGATTTCGAGCCGAGTCTGGCGTGGCTGGCGTTCCTCCACGTCAGCCGTCCTCATCGCCGCACCGGCGCCGCCACCGCGCTCTGGGCCGAGGCCGTAGCGATCGCCACCGCAGCAAACGCTTCTCGCATGTATGTCTCGGCAACCCCCACCGGTTCCGCCGTCGGCTTCTACCTCAGCCGCGGCTGCCGCCTCGCCGACCCCGTCCACCCCGAACTCTACGAATTGGAACCAGACGACATCCACCTGATCTGCGACCTGGCGTGAAAGAAGAAAGCCCCGGCCAAAGGCCGGGGCAGGTTCTCAGTACTCAGTACTCAGTACTGAGCTTGTCTGAGCAGAGCTCAGACAAGCTCGATCTTCGCCATTTCTGCGCCGTCGCCGCGACGGGGACCCAGCTTGATGATCCGGGTGTAGCCACCCGGCCGGTCGGCGTATCGGGGCCCGACCTCATCGAAGAGCTTGGTAACGACCTCGGTGTTCTGGATCTTGCGCAGCACCAAACGGCGCGCGTGGAGATCACCCCGCCGTGCCTTGGTGATGATCTTCTCTGCGTAGGGACGCAGGACCTTTGCCTTGGCGAGGGTCGTCTCGATCTGCTCTTCCTCGATGAGCGAGGCCGTCATGTTCGAGAGGATCTTCCGCTGGTGGGCCGGCCCACCGCCGAGACGAGGACCCTTCTTGGGCGTTGGCATCAGGCGACTCCCGGATCCGAATCCGCCGATGCGTGGAGGGACAGACCCAACTCATCGAGCTTGGCCGTGACCTCTTCGAGGCTCTTCTGACCGAAGTTCGTGATGTTGAGGAGGTCCTCCTCGGTCTTCTCGACCAGCTCGCCGACCGAGTGGATCTGCGCACGGCGCAGGCAGTTGCGGGGCCGCTCGGAGAGATCGAGCGCTTCGATCGGAAGATCGAGGTCCGGCGACGTGCTCTCGGCGGCGACCACGTCGCCCAACTCGAGCCCGACACCTTCGTCCATCTCAGCGAACAGACTGAACAGTTCTCGCAGGGTCTTGCCGGCCGACGACATCGCTTCACTCGGCGATACCGACCCGTCGGTCTCGACGTCGACAATCAGCTTGTCGAAGTCGGTCATCTGCCCCACCTGGGTGGTGCCCACCTTGTACGCGACCTTGCGAACCGGCGAGAAGATGGAGTCGATCGGAATGACGCCGATCGTGTCGCTCTTCTTGTTGCGCTCAGCGCTGCGGTAGCCGACGCCCCGCTCGACCGTCATCTCCACCTCGAGCTGACCGGAGGACGAGAGTGCCGCGAGGTGGAGGCCACCGTTGACGACCTCGACACCGGCGGGAACCTTGAGGTCGCCGGCGGTGACGTCCTGCTTGCCTTTGGCGGACAGATAGACGGTCTGTGGCTCTTCGGTCTCGACCCGGAGGACGACCTGCTTGAGATTCAGGATGAAGTCGACGACGTCTTCGACAACACCGTCGATCGTCGAGAACTCATGTTGCACACCCTCGATACGGACCGACGTGATCGCCGCGCCGGGAATCCGGGACAGCAGCGTTCGGCGCAGGGTGTTGCCGAGTGTGTAGCCGAAGCCCGGCTCGAGCGGCTCCACGACGAACCGTGAACGCAGATCAGAGACGACTTCTTCTTCGATGGTTGGGCGCTGGACGATGAGCACGGGGCGCTCCTCGGTTCTCTCGATTCCGATTTACTGAACTAGTGGTGAGGTCTTACTTGGAGTAGAGCTCGACGACGAGCTGCTCTTTGATGTCGGTGTCGATCTGTGCCCGACTCGGGTGCATGATCACCATCACCCGGCGGTCCGAAGAGTTGACATCGAGCCACTCCGGCGCACTCCGGTCGAGCGTGTCGACGGCTTGCTGAACCGGGAAGAGGTCCTGGCTGCGCTCGCGCATCTCGACAACATCGCCCTGGCGGACCTGATACGACGGGATGTTGACCTTCTTGCCGTTCACCGTGAAGTGGGAGTGGTTCACGAGCTGGCGAGCCTGCGGGCGAGTGCGGGCGAAGCCCGCCCGGTAGACGACGTTGTCGAGACGCCGTTCGAGGATCTCGAGCAGGTTGTCGCCGGTGATCCCGCCGCGCCGGTTCGCTTCCTTGTAGTAGCGCCGGAACTGCTTTTCGAGCACGCCGTAGATGTGGCGGAGCTTCTGCTTCTCCCGGAGCTGGATCTGGTACTGCGACTCACGGATGCGGCCGCGGCCATGCTCTCCCGGCGGATACGGGCGACGGTCGAAGTACTTGGCCTTGTTCTCATCCAGCAACTGCCGAGCTCGACGGCTGACCTTGGTACGAGGTCCGGTGTAACGCGCCATGCCTAACGACCCTTCCGCTTCTTGGGACGGCAGCCGTTGTGCGGCACGGGCGTCACGTCTTTGATCCCGGTGATCTCGATGCCCATGTTCTGCAGGGTCCGAATGGCCGTCTCGCGGCCGGAGCCCGAACCACGCACGATGACGTCGAGCTTGCGTACCCCGGCCTCACCGGCGTTGCGGGCAGCCTGCTCGGCAGCGACCTGGGCGGCATAGGGAGTGGACTTGCGGGATCCCTTGAACCCAACGGATCCACCGGACGTCCACGCGATCACCCCACCCTCCTGGTCGGTGATGGTGATGATCGTGTTGTTGAAGGTGGCTTTGATGTGCGCCTGACCGTGCGGGATATTCCGCTTGGTGCGACGCCTCCGAGTCTGCTTGGCCAACTGAACCTCTCCGAAACCGCTACTTGGTGACCTTCTTCTTCCCCGCAATGGGCACTCTCTTGCCCTTGCGGGTACGCGCATTCGTGTGGGTGCGCTGGCCGCGCACCGGAAGGCCACGGCGGTGCCGCAGACCCTGGTACGAGCCGATCTCGATCTTGCGCTTGATGTTCTGGGCGACTTCGCGGCGCAGATCGCCTTCGACCGTGAAGTTGGCGTCGATGAACTGGCGGATACGTACGACCTCGGAATCCTGGAGATCCCGCACCTTGGTGTCGAGCTCGATGTCGAGTTGCTGGAGGATGGTCCGCGACGTGGAACGGCCGATGCCGTACACGTAGGTCAATCCGATCTCAACTCGTTTGTCCCTGGGGAGGTCGGTCCCTGCGATACGAGCCACTGCTCACCCCTGCCGCTGCTTGTGGCGCGGGTTCTGACAAATGACCCATACGCGCCCGTGGCGCCGGATGATCCGGCACTTCTCACACATCTTCTTGGTGGATGCTGAAACCTTCATCAGGTATCGGTCCGCATTCCTATTCGATCTCGGCGGCTTCGAGATCATCGCGAGCGTCCGCCCACTTCCGCACGGGGTCGGGGCCGGCTCCGCGACGTGCCCTCACTCGAAGACTTGCCGTTTCTGCCACAGAAAAACACCGGCCCGGGCAGGACCGGAGACGGGATTGTAGGACATCGAGCGGAAAGACGCCAAATTACGCCATTGCTTCGCAACGGGAGTACCTGGTACCTCCGGACTTGAGACCTGAGACCTGCGACTTGGGACCGTCAACGCGCCAGAGCCCTCGTGAGCGTCCATTGGTTTGGGTGCAGGTCTATGGACCTGATGCTTGGCGCTTCGAGGGCTCTGTGCTCGTTCTCACAGCGAGTATCCCAAACAAATGCCCGATTGCCTAGGGCTATTCGAGGGACTACCGAGCACTTGGCAATCAATGGGTTGGGACGCCGCAGCCGGGGTTGGGAAACGGTTGAGGCCGGGTCCCACGTCTCAAGTCTCAAGTCCCAGGTCTCAAGTCGCACGTCCCGGGGCTCAGGGTGCAGGTCACGGGTCCTCAGCCCCGCGGTGGGAATCGGGCGCGTAGGGTCGGCGGTGGCGGCGGTTGGGGCCAGGACGTTTGCCACGAGCGGCACTCGACCACGGGAGGTCACCATGCACTACCGCTTCACTCGGACCGCAATACCGACCAACTTCACGGAGTCGCGAGACTTCGCAGGACGGATCACTGCGTACTTGCAGGCCAACCACGGCATGGACATCGCCATGGGCGTGCAAGTCTTCAGCGGCAATCGCATCGCATGGACCGTGAACTACGCCTCGCTCCAAGAATGGGAGGACACCCAGGCCAAGCTCATGGCCGACGAGAGTTACCAGGCGATGATCGCCGATGCGGCCGAGTACTTCGTCGCCGGTACGGTCCTGGACAGCATGCTTGCCTTCATGGACTGACTGCCAGCGACCGCGGGTTGCCTCGCCTCAGAGCTGACACCTGAGACCTGAGACCGGCCAGCGTCAGCTCGCCGCCACCAACACCGGTTCGGCGAGCGTGAGCACCTTCGGGCCTGCCTTGGTGATGGCGACCGTGTGCTCGAAGTGCGCGGAGAGTTGGCCGTCACGGGTCACGACGGTCCAGCCATCGTCGAGGACTTTGGTCTCGGCCGTGCCCAAGTTGAACATGGGCTCGATCGCAAGCGCCATCCCCCGCTTGAGCTTCATACCCTTGCCCGGCACGCCGTAGTTCGGCACCTCCGGGGCCTCGTGCATCTGACGACCGATCCCGTGACCGATGTACTCGCGCACGACGCCGTAGCCGTGCGGGATCGCAGTCGCCTCGATGGCCGAGCCGATATCGCCGAGCCGATTGCCGTGGCGCGCCTGGGCGATGCCGTTCCAGAGACCTTCCTCCGTCACCTGGAGGAGGTTGGTCACCTCGTCGGGCACGTCGCCGATCGCCATGGTGAAGGCGGCATCCCCGTGCCAGCCTTCGTAGATCGCTCCAGCGTCGATCGACAGGATGTCGCCCTCGATGAGCCGGTAGTCGTCCGGTATCCCGTGGACGATCACGTGGTTCGGCGACGCACAAATCGTCGCCGGAAACCCGTGGTAGCCCAGGAACGACGGACGGCAGTCGCGCTCCTTGTAGACCTCGGTGGCGACGGCGTCGAGCTCTCTCATGGACGTACCCGGGACCGCCGCATCACGAATGGCCGCATGGACTGCAGCGACGCACGCTCCGGCGACTTCCATCTTCCCGAACTCCTCGGGAGACTTCATCGTCATGATGCGGCCGCTCATGATCGTTCGGCCGCCAACGTCCCAACTACTCGAGAGAAGACTTCCTCGATCGTGCCGAGACCGTCGACGGTGACGACCTCGACATCGTGGTCCGGGTAATACGACGCAAGTGGCGCCGTCTCCCGTCGGTAGACCGACTGACGATTGCGAATCGTCTCCTCATTGTCGTCTGCCCGGCCTTCCATCTCGGCTCGCTTGAGCAGTCGATCAACGAGTGCGTCCTCGTCGGCGTCCAAGAGCAGCGCGATTTCCAGCGAGCCCTCACCGATCGCCGCATCGAGTGCCTGTGCCTGGGCCACGTTGCGGGGGAAGCCGTCGAGCAGATAGCCGCAGACGGCATCGTCGGCTGCAAGCCGCTCCGCGACCATGGCGACCACCAGATCATCCGGCACGAGATCGCCGGCCTTCATGATGGCGTCGGCCTTCATCCCGAGCTCGGTGCCGGCCGCAACCGCGTCCCGGAGCATCGCCCCGGT
>JASJAX010000020.1 GCA_030066755.1 Acidimicrobiia bacterium | reverse complement strand
GGGTGGACACCCTCCCCGACCTCCACTTCGTGGAGGCCACCCCTCCCTGAAAGGGAGGGGGATCCGGCCGAAGGCCGCTCGGCGTCGTAACGCCGCTACTCGATCACGCCGCCGCGGTCGTCCTTGGTGAACCGCAGGTGGATCAGCCCGGTCGACGGTTGGTAGTACCAGCCACCGGGGCCCGAGTTGAGCTCCGACAACGACGACCGCTCCGCCTCGGAGTCGGAGACACCCCAGATCGTGACGTCCCAGCTACCCGGCGGGGCCGGGACTGCGATCCGCACGACCGATCCTTTGTGGAACTCACCGGTCCAGAAGCTGTAGCTGCCCGGAGTACCGGTGCGGAAGTCGAGTTCGTAGCGGGTTCCGGTACGGACATTGAGCCCGAACCCATCCTCGCCCTGCGACGACGGATGGATGTACACCGTGTGGTTGTCGCTGACCCGTGTCAGGTCGACCGAAGCATCCCGGCCATCGGTCCGGGTCAGGTACACCCGGGCGTAGCCACCGTTGCAGATCGACGCATTCCACGTGCTCTTCACCTCGCACGCTGCGGTGTCGAGCGGGCCGGACTGGGCCGTCACCTGTGCGCCAGCCGTACCGGTCACCGACCCGTCGAGATCGGTGAACACCACACCGACGTCACCCTGATTGCCGTCGAGTGTCTCGGCGAAGAGCACCCGCTTGGAATTCTTGAACGTGATGTCCTCGGCGGTGTTCTTCACGCTGATCGAGAACACGTTCGGGAACAACGACGACAAGGCTCCAGCGTCGCGAGTGGCGTTGGGTTTGTAGTTGGCGAAGACGGTCGACTCGATGTGCATCGGTCCGTCGTAGTAGGCGATGCCGCCGAGCGGCGAGTTGACGTCCCAGTGTTTCGGGACGGTGTGGCCGTTGACGTCGACCCGCTCCCAGCCCTCCGGCTGGCCGTGATTCGACGACGTACCGATGAAGAGCGAGTCGCGAATCACGCCGACGTTGTCGTTGGTGGGACCGCTGGCGATGTTGGCGAGGTACGACCCACGCCAGTTGTCGGCGAACTTCGCGTCAACTACGTCGATCCCTGAGAACGTCCGGATCCACATGCCGTAGTGGTTGGACTTCCATGTGGTGAACCCCTCGATACGCGGCGTGACGTGTGGCGAGTTCTCGTCGGCCGGGTTCTCCCTGGGCTCGTACCACGTGGTCACGGTGTTGCGGTTCGCATCCTCACCACCGTCGAGATACAGGCCGGCGAACCCGACGGTGTGTGCGGTGTTGTGATCGAACGACCCGAGCGGAGTGCGACGCGGCCATTCGTTGGGATCGGCGGTGAGCCCGACCGGATGCTCGGGGAACCCGAGCCAGAATCCGGCGAACCCGACGCCGGCCGCCACGTTGCGATCGACCACGTTGTCCGGATGCGAGATCCAGTACGCCGACGCATCCGTATCGGAGGGGGTGACGGCCGTCGCCGGCTCGGCGTCTTGCACGAGGATCGCCAGATTGTCCAGCAGTCGGTTGCCGGTCTCTGAGCCGTCCTCTAGATAGAAGCCGTGACCGATCGTGTCGTAGCCGACGACCTCCTGCACGTCGACCCCATGCGTCCCATGGATCGTCACGAACCGGTTGTAACTCTCGTGGATCGAGACCCGGCGCACGTAGGCGTTCGGATCGGTGTCGCCGACGAGATGAAAGTGGATGGGATACCGGCCCAGTCGGCCGAGTTGACCCATGCGGCGGAACTCGGCGTCCTCGATACGCGTGGTCGATCCGGCGAGGGCCATGAAGTGGCCGCCGATCTTGGTGTTCGACGATGCGGTGTTCCCCTGGATCACGATGTTGTGACGGAGCAAACCGACCTCGGCACACATAGTGACGCGCTTGCCTGCGTACTTCTCCGTGCCGCAGTAGTGCTCACGATCGAGCGGTTCCGCCAGCGTCACCGTCTTCCCGGACCGGGAGAGCACCTCGATCTCCTCGGCCTGGTGGATGTAGTAGTTGGTGGGTGCGATCACGAGGCGATCGCCTTTGCGGAACATCCGCTCGGCCAGCTGGAGCGTCGTGTCGCCGGCGTCGGCAGTCTCGGCGAGCGTCGTCCAGGTCGGAACCTGTTTGCCGTGGAGTTCGAACCGCCCGCCGTCGGGAACGACGATGTACTTGTCGCCGTACCCGTTGAAGTTGCCCGAGCCGCTCCCCGTGAGTGTGATAGTGAGCTTCTTCAGGAACGGATCTGCATGCGTGCCACAGCGGAACGTGCCCTCGACGAGCATCCAGCGGACCTTCATCCTGATCGCACGGTCGCCACACACGACCTTGCCCTTGATGTGCAACCCGGTGAGGTTGAGGTTCGCATCGAGCACCGCAGTCGTGCCGCGTGGGATGGTCACCGTGCCGGTCGTCGGGAACTCGTCGGACCAGTCGACTTCGACCGCCGCGGCAGGGGCGGCCGGCAGTACCGCACTGATCGTGAGCAGCAGTGCGGCTACCAGTGATGCACGACGCACGAGTGGCTCCTTCATCCGGTCGTGGACGCCCCCGCCTCCGACTCCCCGCATCACTCGAGCGAGCGACCTGCCCACGAGGAGTGGTCGGAGGCTATCGGAGGGTGGCCATCACCGCAAGGAATATCCACCGTGGCCGAGGTCTCAGGGCACGGAGGGCCGTGTAGCGGCCGGGCGTTGCGCGCCCGGCCGAGTCGCCAGTCACCCCCGGACTCGTGCGATTCGGGCGGGGCGGCCGGCCACTGGCTGCCCGAAACGCACTCGGCCGAGTCGCCAGTCGCCAGTGGCCAGCGGAATCGTGCGTTCGGGGTAGGGAGGCCGACCACTGATCGGGCCAAACGCGCACGACCGAGTCGCCAGTCGTCAGTGGCCAGCGGGGTCGTGCATTCGGGGCAGGGAGGCCGACCACTGATCGCGCCAAACGCGATCGCCGAGTCGTCCGGTATCAGATCACACGCTCGCTGCGCGTCTCTGACGACTGAGGACTGACTACTGACGACTTCGTCAGCCCCCCGCTCCTATGTAGAAGAACGCTTCGATCTCTTCCCTTGGGTAGATCGTCTCGCACGGGATCCCGTTTTGGTCGGCGTCCATGCGGTCGGGGGCGCCTTCACGCAGCCAGTACGCCAGCGCTTCGGCGAACGAGTATCCATCCGGTTCGAGATCGCGGCAGAAGAGTCCCGACTCGCCGGGCAGACCGGCGAAGAACGCCGGTTCGAAGATGTTCTCGTCTTCGTTGCACGGAATGCCGTCGTCGTTCCAATCCATGCGCCCGGGCATGCCGTACGCAACCCAGTAGGCAACGATGTCGCGGTAGGGGAACTCACCAAACTCCCAGCACTCCCTCCCCTCCTCTACACCCACCTCGTAGAGCGGCCCACCGGGGAGGAATGGCGCTTGCCAGGCCGGGCGGGCAGGCGGGTTGACTTCGAGCAGTTCCCACCACTCCTCATCGGTGAGACGGCCGTCTTCAGCGTCGCGCCAGAACTCGTAGTACGAGTAGACGGCGCCCTGGGCCACCTGGAACCGGCCGTCGTCGGCCGGGACGAGCACGAAGATCGTGTCGACGTAGCCGGTGCCGATCTCGAGGATGGAGAACGTCGTGCGCATGATGTCCGCCACCAGCGCGGCATTGGTGTCCTGATCGGGGAACTCGCCCACTCCGTCGGGAACGTCGGAGGAACGAATCCACAACGCCTCCATCGTGCTCCCGATGAACTCGAGCCAGTCGTTGTCCTCCTGCGTGATCGGCCGTCCGGCCAGCTCGTCCTCGGCCAGCCGAGCCAGACGATCCAGGAAGCTCAGCAGGGCATCGATCAACTCGGCGTTCGAGCTGTCGGACGGCAGCAGTCCGCGGTCGCTCAACCCGCTCTCGAGGAGGCGGATCACCGCAGCCATCCTCTCGAACGCCACAGGGTTGGGCTCGACCCAGTGTCTCGGCGGCGGGTAGTCCGGCGGCTCGAAACCGCCTTGAGCTGCGAACGACTGCTTGGCATAGAGGATGGTGTCGTGCTTCAGCTCCGTGTAGGAGCCGAGACCGGTCTGCAGGTTCTTCCGCTCCCACGCCTCGGTTCGCATGAAATCCGGGAACGCTGCGCCCTGCGGCTGCCAGACGGGCTCGAGCGCATAGAGCCACGCGTCGTAGACCGTGGATGCCCAATCGTCGACGTTCCGACCCGCGAGCAAGTCGGACATTGCGGCCAGTTGGTCGTCGTAGTTCGTCCAACGCTCTCCCGTTGCCGGGTCGTCGAGCTCGCCGGACTCGTCCATGATCTCGTAGGCAAGGTCGGAACCGAACGCCGCGACCAGGTCGAGCGGGGTGGCGTAGCGCCGCCCGAAGTCAGGGTCGCCGACGCTCGGGTAGCGCAACTGGTCGTAGATGTACGAGTCGACGACGAACCGCACCCCCATGATCCGCACCGACGCCGCTTCGGGATCGATCCCAACTGGTCGCAGGTCGAGCAACCGTTCTCCTGCTTCGGCCACAGAGTCGAGACTCAAGAGGGTCGGATCCTCACCCCACCCGGGTACCAATCGGCCAAGCTCCTCGGCCAGCTCCAGTGGCGTGTAGTCATCGGCGATACCCACGAGGAATGCCGTCGGTTCGTAGATGAGCCGCCACGCCTCGAGGAGCTCCCTGTCTGAGAGGAGGACGCGAGTCGCGAGCGCGGCAAGCATCATGGTGCCGTTCTCTGAGACCACGAAGTTCTCGTTGCCGAGCACCGACATCGCACGGAAGTAGCGCTCCAGATCCTCGTTCCGGGTGTAGTGCCCGCGCGGCTTGAACAGGCTGAAGTCGGTCAGCCCTCGCATCGAAACGAGCGGATCGGCGGGCTCGAGCCCGGTGATCGGCGAGACGCGTAGTTCGGCAGCGGCGCGTCCCAACTCGACTTCCTCCTGCGCAAGCGCCCCGATGGGTCCCACATCGAGCTCGGCCAGTGTCGCCGCTGCCTCGTAGAGCTGGACGACACGATCGGCAGCCCACTCGAGATCGGTGCCGGCGAGCTCATCACGCTGCGCTCGGGCGGCGCCGACGAGACCGATGAGGAGTTCGTCGAGGATCGGCAGCAGCTCGTATTGCTCGAGATCGCGCAGCAGTTTGGAGAACGCCAGGTGCAGGTAGTGGTACCCCACGTCGGTGGTGACGAAGTACACCTCACCTTCGTACTCGAACGACTGGTAGAGGGGATGGAAGAGCCGTTCGTCTCCCGGTACGACGACGAAGCCGTTGCGCTCGAGGGCCTCGGTGGCCCGAGCGTCGAGCTTCCGTTCAACGGTGCCGGGCAGGTAGATGCCGTCAATCGACGTCGGCGTGGCCGGCCCGACGTAGGTGGGGCTGTCGGTACGGAGCGGCACGGCCGCCAACTCGGCGAAGGGTGGGTTCGCCCGCGGGGCGCGACCGGCGGTTGGCGTGGCGGTGGGTGGCGCCGTTGTGGCCGGTGGGCCTGTAGTCGGCGTAGTAGGCGGGGAGCTCGTCGTGACCGGCGGAGCAACCGTCGTCGTCGTACCCGGCGGAAGCTCAGTGGAGGTCGTCGTTTCGGCTGCATTGCTGCTGCAGGCCGCGACGAGCATTGCAAAGACGGACAAGAGCACACACCAACGTCGCATGATGACCCACCTGTGTTGTCGTGGGCGCCATCCCCCCTTCGTCTGGGACGACGGAGCCGCGGTTGTCTCACTTCCAGTCTCGGCGCCCGGCGACACGTCGAGACATGGGTCGAACGGCCGATTCATCGAGAACTCACTCCTTCGCACCTCGATCGACGATCACCGGATCGGCTACACCATCGCGATCGACGTCCACGCAACCGGGCCGCCCTGCTCCCGGCAGTTCGTCGGCAACGGCGAACCCGAAGTCCCACCACACCCAGGCGCTCGTTGCCACCGTCGTCGGATCATCAAGAGAGTCGAACGCCAATGCAATCGCGCCATCGCACACCGCGATATCGGCCACAGGTCGCAGCATCGTCCCGGCGATCCACTGCTGACGCATCGTGTCCGCTTCGAAGACACCGAGATGCGCACTGCGACCGGATGCATCCATCCAATCCCGTGCCGGGAGGACTTGGTTCGACTGGTTCATTTCGAATGGACGTCGGAACGAGACAACGAGATCGTTGCGTCCGTCGCCGGTCGCGTCGCCGACGGCAGCGGTTGTCACGTCACCGAAGGAGAAGTCATCCAGGTTGGCCTCTGCTCGATGGACGAGATCGGGGGGACGGGCGAGGGACCACCACTCACCGTCGAGCAGAACTGCCGGTCCCAGCGGAGGGTCCCAGGCGACAAAGGACGGGCGGAGATCGGCGTGCTCCGCTCGTCCGACACGGTGTGCGATCACGCCATCGGAGGAAACCAGAACTTCGAGGAGGAGGCCGGTTTGGGTCGGGGCCTGCTTCTGGTCGAAGACGAAGTTGCCGAGGCTCGTTGCAACGATGGCTGACCGATCCGCGCCCGAGTCGACCACCGAAACCGGCTGCGGCACGTGAGGCCCGTGGCCCCAGACGATGTCGGCACCCCAACCGACCAGATCGTCGGCGATATCGGTGAGGATCGGGTCGCGATCGAGCAGGTATTCGACGCCGCCGTGTACCGAAACGGCAACGACGTCAGCGGCCGAGGCCGCCGCGGCGACAGCGGCTCTCGCCCGGCCGGGCTCGTAGCCCACGACTCCAGCCTCGGCTGCGGTTGCCTCGAGCGCGATGTGGGTTGCATCGAATGCAAGGAAGGCCACCGTGACCCCGTCGTGGGCCTCGATCACCGGCGACGTCGCCGCATCGATCGAGGAGCCTCCGCCGATCGACGCAACGCCGGCGGCCTCGAGCGCATCGAGCGTGTCGATCAACCCCTGGCGGCCGGAGTCGGTGGCGTGGTTGTTCGCAACGGACATGACGTCGAATCCGGCACCCCGGAGCAGTGGCGCGAGGTCCGGCTCGGCCGCCAACTGGTTCGGCGTGTCTGCGACATGGGGCCGCTCCGTGAGCGGCGACTCCAGGTTGGCCGCCGCGAAGTCGGACGACGACACAACGAATCTCACGGCCTCCATGAACTCGGCACCCTCGGCGGCGGCGACGGGGCCCACCCGCCGGCCGAGCATCACGTCGCCGGCAAACAGCAGCCGCACCGAGCCGGCGTCGGAAGCCGTCGCGTCCTCCGTCACTGTCGTTGTGATCGATGGGTTGGCGATGTCGGTCGGCTCGGACGTGCGTTCCACCGTCGAGTCGGCAGCATCGGCGCACGAACCGATCAGCAGGGAAGCAACGAGCAACCACCGGGATACCTTCACGTCAGTCTCCGTGCTACCACGACGATGCTGGAACGGCCAGGACCGGCGCCTCCCAAGGGCCGGTGCGGGCCGCTACGTTGCCCACCATGACTGCACTTCCAACGCTCACGGACGGGGTGATCGCGCTTCGCCCGTGGGCACTCGACGATGCCGCTGACTTGACTCGAGAGATCCAAGACGCAGACGTCGTCCGCTGGCTGAACATCACCTTGCCGTATACGACCGACGATGCCCGTTTGTTCATCGCAGCAGCCGATGAACGTTGGCAGGAGCGCGGCGGAGCCCACTTCGCAATAACGAGCCCCGCTACCGGTGCGTTCCTGGGGTACCTCGGCGCCCTCGATGCCGAACGCCGGATGTCGGTCGTCGAGATCGTCTATTGGGTGGCTGCACCGGCCCGCGGCAACGGCGTGGCAACCGCTGCGCTGAAGCTCGTTCTCCCATGGATCCAGGAGGAGATCGCACCGGAGCGGATCGAGCTGGGCATGGTTGCCGGCAACGACGCGTCGGCCAGAGTCGCCGAACGCAACGGCTTCGTGCTCCGTGAGATCGTCCCCGACGCAGCAACTCTCGACGGCGGAGCCGCCGACGAACGTATCTACGAATTCGGCCTACTGACGACTGACGACTGATTACTGACGACTCTCAGACAACCTCGACGCGAGCCGGTACGTGTTTGTGCCACGGGGTGCCGGCGAAGTCGTCCCGGAGTTCCGACCACGTCAGCTCGTTGGGGGCCGCACCCGTGGCCACCGCTTCGCCACCGTCGGCGGGATAGTCGACACCGAGCCCGTTCGGCAGCGTGATGTGCCCGTCGCGCACCGTGTCCGTGATGTCGACAACGGCATCGACCGACCCGCGCTGAGTCGACACCCGCACCGTCGCTCCGTCGACCACTCCGAGCCGCTCGGCATCTCCCGGACTCATGCGCAGCGCACCTTCCCGATCGCGCTTCCTCCAGTCGGGATCGCGGAAGATCGTGTTCGCCGTGAAGGAGCGACGTTCGCCGGCGGCAAGCACGAACGGGTACTCGTCGGTTGTGAACGAAACGTCGGATTCGGGCAGTCCGGCGAGGCGGTCGACCATCTCAGGGATGTCAACGTGGAGTTTGCCGTCGATCGTCTTGACTCTCCGCCAGGAGTCCTCGGGATCACTCGCGGTGAAGACGGTCCCCCGTCGGTTCTCGAGAATGGCGGCGAACAGCGCCTCGCCAAGGTCGAGGCCCTCGCCCTCGTGGCCGGCCCGGCGCACCGCGTCGGGGTAGGTCATCGCCGCCTGGTGGCAGGCGGCCCACAGGACTGCGGCTGCCGCGGCACCGTCCGGCAACGTCTGACCCAACGTGGCGTAGAGCAACACCGGAGCGAGCCGACCGAGCAGCGGATCGGATGTCGCCATCGCAAAGAAGGCGGTCGCAAACTCCGCCCGGTTGCGCTCTGCGAGCGTCCGAAGGTTGGACACCATCTCCTCGTCGATGACCCCGAGCGCACGGCACAGGCGATAGTGGATCTCCGGCTCCGGAAGCGTTCCCGGCAACGGATCCAGCACCGGGGCCCGCAAGCTGAAGACGTTGGCGGGGAACTCGAAGTTGAAGAAGGTCGCTTCCCACTTCTCGTACTGCGAAGAGGCCGGCAACACGTAGTGCGCCCGCCGGGCCGTCTCCGTCATCGCGACATCGATGACCACGGAGAACTCGAGCACATCCATCGCTTCCCGAAAGCGTTGCGAGTCGGCCAACGAATGCGCCGGATTGGCCGACTCGATGATCATGGCCCGGTATCGAGCGTCGTGATCGGCGAGCACCTCGTCGGCGATCACGTTGCAGGGCACCATGCCTGAGATGATCCGCTCGCCGGCAACAGGAGACACCCGCGTGCTCTTGGCATCCATCCGGGCGATCGGGATGATCGCCGTCGGGATCTGCATGCCGCCGTGAATCGCGAAGTTGCCGGTCAGCACCCAGATGAGCTTCTCGAGGTATGAGTTGAGTGTGCTGTGGGGCGCCATCTGGACCCCGAGGTCCTCGAAGATCGACACGCTCGATGCCCGCCCTATACGCCGGGCCGTTGCCCGCAGGAGATCCTCGTCGATGTCACACCGGGCGGCGTAGTCGGCGATCGGGACCGAGCGGAGGAGTGACTCGACCTGGTCGTAGCCGACGACGTTGGCGGCGACGAAGGTTTCGTCGATCAGCCCCTCCTCGACCAGGATCGCCAGCAAGGCGGCGAGGCAGTAGGCATCGGAACCGGGCCGCACCTGCAGGAAGTAGTCGGCGAGGTCGGCGGTTTCGGTGCGGCGGGGATCGATGACCACCATCGAGCGATTCGGATCGTTGGAGATCTCCTTCAGCGTGCGGCGAGCATGGGGGATCCCGTGGCTGTGCCAGGGGTTCTTCCCGATGAACACCGCCACCTCGGTGTGCTCGAAATCCCCTCGGAAGCCCGCACCTGCGATGGCGCCGTTCACCCAGAACTCCCCGGTCTTCTCCTGCGCCAGTGCACTGGACCGGTAGCGAGAGCCGACCGCCGCACGCAGGGCAGGCGAGTACGCACCGCCGAGGTGATTCCCCTGTCCACCACCGCCGTAGTAGAAGATCGACTCGCCGCCATGGGTGTCTCGCACGGCGGCAAGCCCGGCCGCCACCGCCTCGATCGCCGTATCCCAATCGATCGGCTCATACGAGCCGTCGGAGCGACGTCGCATGGGGGTGGTGAGGCGATGACGTCCGTTCTGATAGTGATCGAGCCGGAGGGCCTTCTCGCAGGTGTAGCCCTTGGACGCAGCGTGCTGCTTGTCGCCTCGGATCCGCTCGAACCGACGACCGTCGATGCGGATCTCCACGCCACAGTTGCTCTCGCACAGGATGCAGACCGTCGGTTTCCATTCCGCAGTCACGTGCGCCCTCCTCCCATAACTGGTAGCGTAATGCAACCGACTCTACGCACCGCTGAACCGAGGCGCAACCACAATGGCGAAACGCACCGCGATCGCAGACATGAACTGCTCGATGGCTCGCGCGCTCGACGTCGTCGGCGAGTGGTGGACGCTGCTGATCGTCCGCGAGGTCTTCTTCGGCAGGCGCAACTTCACGCAGATGCACGACACCCTCGGAGTCGCACGCAACATTCTTTCCGACCGACTGGCGACGCTCGTCGACGGCGGCGTACTCGAGAAGCGCCCCGACCCGAATGACGCCCGCCGCAGCGAGTACCACCTCACCGACAAAGGCACCGACCTGCTCCCGGTGCTGGTGATGCTCATGCAATGGGGGGACAAGTGGGCGGGTGACGGGACCGGTCCACCACTCGTGCTCACCAACCGCGCCACCCGCACGGACGTCCGTCCAGCGCTCATCGATGCCGAAACCGGCGGTGCGATCGACCTGTCGCAACTGCGAGCCCGGCCGGGCCCGGGATTCCGGGCCGAATCGTGGCCCCCGCTGCGCTCGGCCGGTGAGGCGGCAGAAAACACCGCCTGAGCTGGCGATTTCGCCCTTCGAGAATCCCAAGACGTCGGGACTTTCGGCCTCTCGTTGCATTCATTGCTTTCAGTAAATGCTGAAAGTTGTGAAGCAAATGAGAGGAAGGCTCATGGCGGACGACGTGACGGCCCTGGAACTCCAGTTCGCCGAGGACATGGGTCTGTTTTTCGAGAGCGGGGGTGTGTCCCGGATGGCCGGACGGGTGTGGGCGATGCTCCTCGCCATGGACGAACCTCACCTCTCGGCGATCGACCTCCAGGACGCCCTCGGCGCCAGTGCAGGTTCCATCAGCGGAGCCACCCGAGCGCTGCTCGATCTCGGCCTGATCGAACGAGTCAATGTTCGGGGCGAGCGCCGCGACTACTTCGCCCCTCGTCGCGGCGCCATCGTCAACCTCCTCCGGATCCGGCTCGAGCGGCTCGTCGCCGTCGAAGACCTCCTGACCCAGGCGCTCACGGCGTTCGACGACCGAGAACACGCCGTCCCCCACCTCCAAGAAGTCCACGACATCTACCACTGGTACGCCCGGGAGCTCCCCAAGCTCCACGAACGGTTCCTCGCCGACCAGAAGGCGGGGCGGGTCGCTACCACCCCCAAAGAAAGGTGATCCATCGATGGTCATCGAACTCAAAGACGTAACCAAGCGATACGGCACCGGTCCCGTCAGCGTGACCGCCCTCCACGACGTCGAGCTCTTCGTCGACGCGGGGGAGTTCGTCGTAGTGCTCGGTCCGTCGGGCAGCGGCAAGACCACGCTGCTGAACGTCATCGGCGCGCTCGACACGCCGAGCGGCGGCACCGTGCGCGTCAACGGCGTCGATATCTCGGCGGCCTCACGGCGCGAGCTGTTCGACTTCCGGCGCACGTCCGTCACGTTTGTCTTCCAGGCATTCAATCTGTTCACCGGGCTCACCGCTCAGGAGAACGTGCAGTTCGGCGTCGACGCCGGCGAATCCCCGCTCGACGCCGCAGACGTTCTCCACAGTGTCGGCCTGGGCGACAAGCTCGATCGGTTCCCGCACGAGCTCTCCGGCGGAGAGCAACAGCGGGTCGCCATCGCTCGTGCCTTGGCCACGAACAACCCGATCATGCTGGCCGACGAACCAACCGGCGAGCTCGACTTCGAGACCGGCGTGCAGATCCTGGGTCTGCTCCAGGAGCAAGCCGGCAACGGACGCGCTGTCCTCGTCGTCACCCACAACCGCGAGATCTCTCGAATCGCCGACCGGGTCATCGAACTCTCCAGCGGCCGCGTGGTCAGCGACGGTCCTCCCCTCGGCGGGAAGGCCGACGTCGCCGACCTGCACTGGTAGGAGTGCTGACATGACCTCACTTCCACTGCTCATGCGCTGGTCGTGGCGTGACCTGCGGGCCCACTGGACCAAGGTCCTGGCCATTGCCCTCGTCATCGCCATCGGCACCGGCGGCTACGCCGGGTTGACCAGCAACGCCAACATTCGGCGAGCGTCCTACGACGCCAGCTTCGAAGCGCTTGCGATGTACGACCTCAGGGTCGAGCTGCCCGACGGCAGCTTCGCCCCAGAGGGATCACTCGCAGCGGCCGTCGACTCAATCGAACACCATGCATGGGTCGACGCCATCGAGGAACGGCTGATCGTTCCGACGCAGATCGATGCATCCCACGGCGAGACCACGGTCCTCGCACGCAGCGAGATCACCGGCACCAACTTCGCCGACGGAGGTCCGGCCGTGAACGGGTACCACACCTTCACCGGACGGCTCCTCGACGCTACCGATGCCGGATCGCCCCGCGTCATGATCGAACGCAACTTCGCCACCTTCTACGACCTCCCCGCCACGGGCAGCGTCGAGATCAGTGGCGACCGCACGCTCGAGTACGTTGCGCAGGCCTCCACTCCGGAGTACTACGCCGTCGCCCCCGAGGGCGAGATCCTGCTGTCCGAAGCCAACTTCGGCGCCCTGTTCACGACCCTGGGGACCGCCCAGATGCTGAGCGGGCACGACGGCGAGGTGAACGATGCCGTCCTCACGCTCGTGGCCGACGCCGACCGCGACGTCGTCCAGGAGGAGCTCCGGATGGCACTTGCCGCACTCGGCATCGGTGCCGAGGTGACGACCCGCGACGACAACCTCGCCTACAGCGCACTCACGACCGACGTGGACAACGACCAGCAGATGTTCAACGCCTTGGCGTTCCTGCTCTTCGCCGGCGCCGTCGGCGCTGCGTTCAACCTGATTCATCGGTTGGCCGAGCAGCAGCGCCGCGAGATCGGTATCTCGATGGCACTCGGCGTCACGCCGCGGCACATCGCTATTCGGCCCGTGCTGATCAGCGCGCAGATCGCGTTCCTCGGTGTGGTCTTCGGCGTCGGCATGGGCATGCTGATCAGCGCCGGCTTCCAAGGTGTGCTCGAGGACTTCGTCCCGCTACCCATCTGGGACACTGCGTTCCAGTTCGAGGTGTTCGCCGGTGCTGCGGCGATCGGATTCCTGGTTCCGTTCGTGGCGACCTTCTTCCCCATCTGGAAGGCCGTCCGAATCACACCCGTCGAGGCGATCCGGCCCCCACACCTGGTGACGAAGCCGGGAAGTGACGAGAAGCGGCGCAGCATGCGGGCCCGCACCTTCACGGTGATGCCGTTCCGCAACATGCTGCGGGCCAAGCGGCGCACGGCGTTCACCACGCTCGGTATTGCGGCCATCGTGACCGTGCTCGTGGCGTTCCTCGGCATCGTCGACTCGTTCGTCGGAACGATCGACGCTGCAGAAGCGGAGGCGACCACGGGGAACGAGGACCGAATTGTCGCAACCCTCGACGGCTTCTATCCGGTGAGCGCACCGGACGTGCAATCGATCGCAACCGCGGCCAGCGTCGATCGAGCCGAGCCCACGCTCCGGGTCGGCGCAATCGTCATGTCAGACTCCCAGGAGTTCGACATCCTGATCGAGTTCCTCGATCCCGACGGTGCGATGTGGTCACCGACGATCACGGCCGGTGCGTTCGATTCCGTTCCCGGAGTCGTGCTGGCCGAGAAGGCGGCCGCAGACCTGGGCGTCGGCGTCGGCGACGACATCGTGCTGCGCCATCCGATGCGCACCGGGATGACGACGTTCGAGTTGGTCGACACGACCTATCCCGTGCTCGGCCTCCACCCGTATCCCATCCGCACCTTTGCGTACATGGATGCCGCCGATGCTTCGACGATGGGGCTCACCGGCGTGGCCAACCTGGTCCAAATCGATCCGCTCCCGGGCACGCTCGAAGCGGACGTACAGCGCGAGCTCTTCGAGATCGATGCCGTCGCGTCTGTCCAATCCGTCACCGGCTCGACCGACGCCATCCGCGATCAGTTGGGAGCCATGCTCGGGATCGTCCAGATCATGGGCTTCATCGTGTTGCTGCTGGCGCTCCTGATCGCCTTCAACACGGCGTCGATCAATCTCGACGCCCGTGCCCGGGAACACGCCACGATGTTCGCCTACGGGATCCGCATCCGGACGGCGTTGCGAATGGCGATCACGGAGAGTCTCGTGATCGGCATCGCGGCGACGGTGCTCGGCGTCATGGCCGGGCTCCTCATGCTCACCTGGATGACGCAGCAGCTCATCGCATCGACGCTGCCGGAGTTCGGGATGGAGGTGATCCTCGAGCCGGCAACGCTCATTGCCATTGCGGTGCTCGGCATCCTCGCCGTGGCGATCGCACCGGTGTTCACCGTGCGCAAGATGCGCCGTATGGATCTTCCCGGCACGCTGAGGCTGGTCGAATAGCGCCACTCCGCCGCCATACAGCCGGGTCACGGATCCCTCCCGTCGGGATCGTGACCCGGCAGGTGCCCAACCGGTCGGGTGCTCAGCCGTCTGACCGACCCAACTCGTCGATGAGCGTCGCCACGAGGCCGGTCCAACCGGTCTGATGAGAGGCGCCGAGGCCCTCGCCGGTGTCGGCATTGAAGTACTCGTGGAACAACAGGAGATCGCACCACGCCGGATCGTCCTGCAGACGTTCCCGACCGCCATGGAAAGGCCGCCGACCCGTCTCGTCCGGCATGAACAGGGTGATCAGTCGCCGTGCCAATTCGTCGGCGACCTCGTGGAGCGTGACTTCGTTCCCCGATCCCGTCGGCATCTCAACGGTGAAGTCGTCGCCGTAGTAAGTGTGGTACTCCCGAATTGCCTCGATGATCAAGTAGTTGAGCGGAAACCAGATCGGTCCACGCCAGTTCGAGTTGCCGCCGAACATCCCGGTCTCGGATTCGCCCGGCTCGTACGAGATCGTGAAGTCCATGCCGCCGATGTTCACCGAGAACGGATGGGTCTCGTGGTACTTCGACAGCGAGCGGATGCCGAACGGCGACAAGAACTCGTCGGGATCGAGCAGATACCGCAACACCGACCGGAGCTTGTCCTCGTCGAGGACCGACATGAGCACCCGCTCCCCCACACCGTGGCGGTCGACCGACGCAACGTTCTCGGCGAGATGTGGCTTGTGGGTCGAGAACCACCTCATCCGTCGCTGGAATTCCGGGTTGGAAGCCAGCAACTCGGGCTCGATGACTTCGACCCCGATGAGCGAGATCAGCCCGACGAGCGAACGCACCTTGAGCGGGACAACCCGCCCGTCGGGGAGATGCAGCACGTCGTAGAAGAACCCATCGTGCTCGTCCCACAGGCTGTGGTCGGGGAGGTTCATCGCCCGGGCGATCGAGAGGAAGTGTTCGTAGAACTTGGTTGCGATGTCCTGGTACGCCGGCCGGACGTCGGCGAGTTCGAGCGACAACCGCAGCATCCCGAGCGTGGCAAAGGCCATCCATGCCGTGCCGTCGGACTGATCGATGTGGCCCCCACCGGGCACCTCTTCGGAGCGGTCGAAGAGCCCGATGTTGTCGAGACCGAGAAAGCCGCCTTGGAACACGTTGTTCCCGTCTTGGTCTTTCTGGTTGACCCACCAGGTGAACGTCAGCAGGAGTTTGTGGAACATCGCCTCGAGGAAACGATCGTCGGCAACCCCGCTCCATCTCCGATCGAGTTCGATCATCCGGCGGGTCGCCCAGCCGAAGACCGGCGGATTCACGTTGCCGAACTCCCACTCGTAGGCAGGCAGCTGGCCGTTGGGATGCATGTACCACTCACGGGTCATCAAGCGCAGGTTCGCCTTGGCGAACGACGGATCGACCAACCCCAACGGCAAGCAATGAAACGCCAGGTCCCACGCCGCAAACCAGGGGTACTCCCACGGATCGGGCATCGACAGGACGTCGTGGGCATTGAAGTGACGCCACCGAGCGTTGCGACCATGCAACCGGTCCGGTGGCGGAGGCGGCCCGGCCGGGTCGCCATCGAGCCATTGCTCGACGTCGTACGAGAAGAGCTGTTTGCCCCAGATCATCCCAGCGAGGGCGCAGCGTTGTATCCGCCGCTCCTCTTCGGTTGCGCTATCCGGGTGAATCGCTTCGTAGAACGCATCGGCGTCGGCCCGTCGCGCCGCGATCACCTCTGCGGCATCGCCGAATGGCTCATCCGACGCAACCGCCGAGAGGCGGAGCAGGACGGTGGTCGACTCGCCGGGATCGAGATCGAGGCGGTACCAGGCGGCCGCCTTGGTCCCTTCGCGGTTGGGGTTGACGGCCCCGGCTTCACCGTCGATGAGTCTGCGATGAAACGCGTCCTTGGTGTACTCCGGAGCATCCCGCTCACCGAAGAGGAGGCGGCTGTTGGTCTCGTTGTCGGTGACCCACAGATCCCGAGCGCCTTCTGCATACCAGTGGTATGTGCCGAGGACGGGGTGGCGAGCGTCCGCGGCAATGAAGCCGTCGCCGAGTTCAGCGAGCTCGATCCGCGGTGGCGTGTCGACGTCACCCATGGGTCCCTTCGGGTAGCCCCACGACCAGGTGTTGCGGAACCACAGCGTCGGGAGGAGATCCAATCGAGCCGCCTCCGGACCACGGTTGGCGACACGAATTCGGATGACGATGTCGTCGGCGGCGGCTTTGGCGTACTCGACGTCGACATCGAAGAACCGGCCGTAGTCGAAGATCCCGGTGTCGACGAGCTCGTATTCCGGATCGTGGAGGCCGCGACGGGCGCTCTCCTCGCGGAGTTCGTCGTAGGGAAACCGGGCCTGCGGGTACCGGTAACGCATCTCGAGGTAGCTGTGCGTCGGCGTTGCGTCCAGATACCAATAGGCCTCCTTGACGTCCTCGCCGTGATTCCCCTCGTGGTTGTCGAGACCGAAGAGCCGCTCCTTCAGCATCGGGTCTTCTCCGTTCCACATCGCAAGCGCGAAGCAGAGGTACTGGTTGTCGTCGCAGATACCCGCCAAGCCGTCCTCGTTCCACCGATAGGCGCGGGCTGGGGCAACGTCGTGCGGCAACGAACCCCATGCATCGCCGTTGGCGCTGTAGTCCTCGCGCACCGTGCCCCAGGCGCGCTCGGAGAGGTAGGGACCCCAGCGCTGCCAGGGGTCGCCCGCGGCGGTAGCCGCAAGGCGTGCGTGTTCGGGCGTCGACATGGCCGCCATGATGGCAGTCCCTGGATCCTGCGCATCCCGGTGCAACCTGCCACGATTGAGTCATGCGCTGGCTGGCGTACGTCACACTGCGAGTTCGCGGATTCACCTTCGAGGGTCGGGTTCCCGAAGCAGCGAAGTTCGTCGTCGTCGGTGCTCCTCACACCTCCAACTGGGACTTCCTCGTCTTCCTCGCGGCGTTGCACCACTTCCGGATCCGGGCGCGGTACCTCGGAAAGCACACGCTGTTTCGATGGCCCTTCGGTGGACTCATGCGACGGCTCGGGGGTATCCCGGTGCGACGCGACCGGCCCGGATCGATCGCCCGAGACGTCGCCAACGAGTTCGACGAGACCGACCGTATGGCCCTCGTCCTCGCACCTGAAGGGACCCGGCAGGAGACCACCGCCTGGAAGTCCGGGTTCTACCGGATCGCCCTCGCCGCAGATGTGCCGATCGTTCCTGCGTTCGTCGACCTTCCGAATCGTCGGGTCGTCCTCGGACCGCCCATCGCGTTGACCGGGTCGCCCGGCGACGACATGGACCGAGTCCGGGCCTTCTACGAGGAGGCGGGCGCATCAGACGACCGGGTGCGCACCATCTGCATCCACGAGGAGGACGCCGGCGGCGCGGCGTAGGCTGCCGGCAGGCACGCCCGGAACGCTGAGGGAGGACGCCATGCGCAGCGACGCCGCCACCGTCGAGGAATACCTCGACCAGTTGCCCGACGATCGCCGCGAGGCGCTGGAGACTGTCCGTGCGACGATCCTCGCCAACCTGCCCGATGGCCTCGAGGAGGTCATGAACTGGGGCATGATCACCTACCAGGTGCCGCTCGAGGCCTTTCCGGATACCTACAACGGCAAGCCGCTCATGTACGCCGCGCTTGCGTCGCAGAAGAACCACATGGCCGTCTATCTCACGCCGGTGTGGTCGATGCCCGGACTGCTCGACAACTTTCGCGACGACTACCTCGCCACAGGCAAGCGCCTCGACATGGGCACGTCGTGTGTCCGCTTTCGGCGACTCGACGACCTTCCCCTCGACGTGATTGGAGCCGCGATCGCTGCCGTGTCGGTCGAGGAGTTCCTGCGGTCGAGCAGCACCACCGAATCCGGCACGAAACGTCCGAAGCGTTAGGCGGACGACAAACCGGAAATCCAACGGTCGGCACCGGTGTTCGTCACAATGCACGACCACACACAACGAGGAGCCACTCCATGCAATTGGGAATGATCGGGCTCGGCAAGATGGGCGCCAACATGACCGAGCGTCTCGTCCGCGCCGGGCACGACGTCGTCGGATTCGATCTGAATCCTGAGGCGGTCGACCACGTCGCCTCTATCGGGGCGATCGGGGCGTCGTCGCTCGAAGACCTCATGGCCAAGCTCGAAGCTCCTCGGGCCGTGTGGATCATGGTCCCGCACGGCCGGCCGGTCGATGCGACGCTCGAAGCGCTCCTTCCACTCGCCGAAGCCGGCGACACATTCATCGATGGCGGCAACTCCTACTACAAGGACACCGTGCGCCGAGCCGCGGATTGCGAGGCCGCTGGGCACCACTTCGTTGACGTCGGCACGAGTGGCGGTATCTGGGGGCTCACCGAGGGTTACTCGATGATGGTCGGCGGAGCCGATGAGCCGGTTGCCGACCTGCGACCCATCTTCGAGGCGCTCGCCCCGGCGCCGAGCAAGGGCTGGGGCCACGTCGGCCCCAGCGGATCCGGCCACTTCGTGAAGATGGTCCACAACGGCATCGAGTACGGGTTGATGCAGGCGTACGCCGAGGGCTTCGCACTCATGGGCGCCAAGGACGAGTTCGGACTCGACCTCGCTCAGATCGGTCACATCTGGCAGGACGGCAGTGTCGTGCGATCCTGGCTGCTCGACCTCACGACGAACGCACTCGAAGAGAACCCGACGATGGACGGGATTGCACCCTACGTGCCCGACTCCGGAGAGGGGCGCTGGACGGTCTTCGAAGCCATCGACCTCAACGTCTCGACGCCCATCATCGGCTTGTCATTGCTCCGTCGGATCGGATCCCGAGACGAGGTCGAGTATGCCAATCGTTTGCTGTCTGCGATGCGCAACCAGTTCGGCGGACACGCCGTGAAGCAGGAGGCGTGATGGCGGCCACCTGCGACCAGCATCTCTTCGTCATCTTCGGCGCAACGGGTGACCTGACGCGCCGCAAGCTGATCCCGTCGCTGTACCGGATCGTCACCGAGAACCACGTCGCCGATCGCATGGCCATCATCGCCGTCGCACCGCGCGAGATGACCGATGGCGAGTTCCGCGAGGTCGCCAAGACGTCGTTGCACGACGCCGGTATCGACGGCGCCGACGCCGCGGATTGGTGCGACCGAATCTTCTACCAATCGGTTGGTCGCGATGAATCGTTCGACGGCCTGCGGGAGCGGATCGAAGCCGTCGAGGCCGATCTCGGGTTTCCGGGCAATCGTGCCTTCTATCTCGCCCTCCCGCCCGTTGCTTTCCCCGGTACGATCGACCGCCTCGGGGAGGCTCGGCTCAACCGCTCCCCCGGATGGACGCGACTCGTCATCGAGAAGCCTTTCGGGCACGACCTTGCATCCGCACACGAGTTGAACGAGCAGGTTCACGAGCACTTCGACGAGGACCAGATCTACCGGATCGACCACTACCTCGGGAAAGAGACGGTTCAGAACCTGCTCACCTTCCGGTTCGCCAACCCAATCTTCGAAACGTCGTGGAATCGCGACCGGCTCGAAGCCGTCGAGATCACCGTCGCCGAGGATCTCGGGGTTGGGAGCCGGGCGGGGTACTACGAGTCGGCTGGGGTCCTGCGTGACATGGTTCAGAACCATCTCACGCAGCTGATGACGTTGGTCGCCATGGAGGCGCCGCCCGGATTCAATGCCACGTCGATTCGCAACGAGAAGGTCCAGGTCCTCGAGTCGATCACCCGCATCGACCCCGAGCACGTCGTCTACGGGCAATACACCGCCGGCGAAGTCGCGGGTGAGCCGGTCGTCGGCTATCACGACGAGGATGGCGTCGCCCCCGACTCGAGGACACCGACGTTCGTCGGCGTCAAGGTTGCGATCGACTCGTGGCGCTGGCAGGGGGTCCCGTTCTATCTCCGGACCGGCAAACGACTCCCTCGCCGCACGTCGCAGATCGCCGTCACTTTCAAACCGGCACCGGTGTGCATCTTCCACGGCGAGCACGATGAGTGCCCGATCAAGCCCAATGTCGTCGTGCTCACGCTGCAACCCGACGAGGGATTCCAACTGCGGTTCGAGGTCAAGACCCCCGGCTCACCGCCAAACGTCACGACCAAGCACTTCACGTTCGACTACAACGCCGAGTTCGAAACGATCCCCTTGGCCTACCAGACACTGCTCTTCGACGTCATCACCGGCGATCAGACGCTGTTCGTCCGTGGCGACGAGGTCGAGGAGAGCTGGCGCCTGTGGCAGCCGATTCTCGACCTCGAAGACCACCCCGTGCACCCGTACGCCGCCGGCACCTGGGGACCCGCCGTCACCAACCCGGAATTGGCGTTCTGGACGGACGAGTGGACGATGCGGACCTGATGCTCTTCCAGCAACGGTTCTGGGAGCCGATCCGTACGGGAGCGGTCACCTTGACGTTCCGACGTTGGAAACGATCCCAGGTCGTTGCGGACCGGGTCTACCGCTCGTCGGCAGGCCGACTTCTGGTCACGAGTGTCGACGTTGTGGAAGCCGCCGCTATCACCAACGCTGAGGCGCGCCGCGCCGGCCAGCCCGATGCCGAGGCGTTGCTCGCAGACTTGCGGGGGTCGAAGGGGTACCCCATCTATCGCATCGCGTTTCGCTATCTGGACGAACCCGATCCGCGGGACGAGTTGGCCAACGATGCCGACCTCTCGGCGGACGACGTCGACGCGATCACCAAGCGGCTGGCGCGCTTCGATCGGGCAAGCACCCACGGAGCTTGGACCCTTGCCTACCTCGAGGCGATCGCCGCAAACCCGGGGCGGCGAGCTCCGGATCTCGCTGCGTCGTTCGAACGCGAGACTCAACGGTTCAAGACCGATGTTCGGAAGCTGAAGAACCTCGGGCTGACCGAGAGCCTCAGGATCGGCTATCGGCTGTCCCCGCGCGGCACGGCCTACCTCGAGGCGCTTCGAGCTGACTGAGTCAACGAACCGTGCGGTGGCGGAGCTCGGTGAGATCGATCGTCACGTGCAGATCGTCTTCGGGTTCGTCGATGGCATCGAGACGCTCCCGGAGGCCACCGATCCTGCGATAGCGCGATTCTCCGGGTGGTATGACCCGCGGTGGGCGGACATCCGTCGGCGCGCCGGGTGGCGCAGTGGACGTGGCTTCGCTCGGCGTGGCATCGTCGAGCCGCTCGGCGACCGCGGCCCGAATCCCGTTGTTGCGGCGACGTCGGCTCCGCGGCCAACCCATCCTGGCCTCCTTGTGAAGGGGGGCCAACGGTAAGTCAGATTTCGCGACTTTTGGTGGATTTCGCGACCTCGGGCGGCCGCTGCAACCCGGCCGAAGCTCAGATGACGGGGAGAATCGCCGACACGAGCAGCGCAATGAGCCAACCGACAATCGCAGTGCCGATCGCCTTGCCGGTCGTGAAGTCGTGCCCCTCTCGGATGGCGATCACGACCGCAATGAGGGTCCAGATCGAGGCGATCCAACCGAAGAACGGGATGAACGCCAGCGCCCGTGGGGCCTGGGCGAACCCGATGACGCGCAGCATCTCGCCGAGGTTGGTCGTTCCACCGAAGAACTGGGTCCCGACCCACATGGCGATGGCCGACCACACGACCCAACCGACCAGACCCCCGATGACCGCCCAGATCAACGCACCGAAGAAGCCGATGTCGCCCGGCCCCCACCAGAGTCCGAAGGCCGACAGCACGGAGACGATTGCGACGAGCAGGGCGGCCTGACCCGTCAGCGTCTCGTCTTGCTCGACGGCGTTGTAGAAATCGACGTCTAGTCGGGCCGCTCGGATGGCATTCTCGATCACGGACACTCCCGTTCCTCGCCTGCCCCGCAGGCTACCGGCGAGAAGGAGAGGGTGGCGGCATCAGCTCGTTGCACCCTCCTGGCCATAGGCCGTGCGATTGCGAGTCGATGGGCGGGAAGGCTCGCCGCTATGGGTCGAGGCTAGGGATACGCGCCGCAATGGCGCGGGCAGCAGCGGCGAGCGAACCGGCATCGGCGTATTCGAACACTTCCTTCGCAATCCCCCGCAGGGTGGTGCTGACATCAGCCCCTGGCTTGTGAACGACGAATACGGGAACTCCTCTGGCCGTTGCGTACCCAGCCTCGATTCCCAGTCCGACACCCTTCTCTGTGAACTCGACAACGACAGCTGAACTGGCAGCGATCGCTTCGAACGCAAGCCGCATCAGCTCACCTGGCGTAAAGGCCGTCTCCCCCCAATGCTCGAAGTCCCTCTCCACACACACCGTTGTGATGCCGCATGCTTCGAAGGCATCCGAAATCTCCGCCACGATTCGTCGATTGCTGTGGTCGGCGCGGTACTTCACAGCAACGTAGACCTGAGCCATCTTCGGCATTCTGCACCACCAAACGCGGGTAGGTCAGCAGCCGTCGCGGAAGGTGCAGTTGTTGGCTTCTAGATAGTCGGCCCATGCAAGGGCGTACTCGGCGGTCAGGAGGCCGTTGCGTCGTGCCTCTTCGGTCGTGGACCAATTGAAGTGGCCCACATTGGGTGCGTCTTCGGGGTGATGCTCGCCAACCCAGTCTTCGAAGGGGGCCGTCACGTAGACGAAATACGGTGTGCCGTAGCGGTACTTGATGCTCTCGATTCCGCCGTCTCCAACGACCATCGTTATGACCACGGGCACTGGTGGACCTCCCATTGCCATGGAAGGTGCATCGAACTCTGCTGTCTCGCAGACGATCGTGACGATTGCATCATCCGATTGCGCTGAGGAGTCGTCCTCGGCGCACTCCGGGTCCACATAGACCGTTCCTTGTGCCGTTGCCCACACGTTGTCTTGCTCGAAAGTCTCTCGCGGGTAGTCGCCGTAGAAGTTGTTTGCGAAGGTTGCGTCAGGCAGGAATAGAGCTATCGCTGCTTCTGCGTCAGCGGAGTTGACGGCATCGAAGTACGCATCAACAACGGCGAGGGCGGCCTCACCGGAATCGTCACCCCCACAGGCACCGGCCAGTAACCCCGCCAGGGCCACAATCACCAGCGATCGCCGCAAAGCGCGTCTCCTCTCGTCGCTGATCCTCCGAAGCCGAAGCTACACCTTCACCAATCCGATGTGGCTCCGAATCCCCGCCCATAAACCGGCAGTTCAGAACCGATCGATAGGTGCCGTCTGTGCTCATCGGGGATGGGGGCGTCCTCGCTCGAGATCAGATGGTCGGCGTGCCCTCCCAGTCCCAGTCTTCGAGCTGGTCCAGATCCGATGCGTAGTCCACACCGGGAAATGGACCCGGCGAGTGGTCCGCCAAGCCGGCGTAGTGATGGCGGATGTTTGCGACCAAGCCACCGAGACCACCGCCATGCTCATCCGAGTACTCATCAGGTATCTCAGAATGGCCGTGCTCGTCGACGAAACGCCGAATACGGTCGAAGGACCTCTCCCACATCTCCCTAGTCACCTTCGCACGGAGCTCCACGCGATCCTGGACACCTAGCTTGGCGAACGCCTCCTCGATCAGTCGACGAGCTGCCGGCTCTGATAGGCCCAACCGGGACGCGATGTGTCTTGCCGACAAGCCCTCGTAGGCCAGCTCCGCTGCTTCACGATGCCGACCAGCGAGCTCTTCAGATGACGCCACAAGGGGACGCTACCGCAGGCTCATCCACCATGGGCCGACCATGTCAATGTCGTCATGCCCGAGTGCCGATGTGCCGATCTGGTGCACTCCTCCTGATGAGCGTTATTGCTCGATATCGAGCCAATATGCGCTACCTGCTGCCTCTACCGCTCGTCGTATCAACCAGCGATGTCTCGGTACCACTCCGCGATCGCAGTACCGATCAGGTCCGCTGAGTCCTCTTGGACGAAGTGGATGCCGGGGACCGTGAGTTCGCGCTGATTGGGCCACGAGCGGCAGAACTCGCGCTGGCGGCCGAGGAGGATCGTGCCTGGCTCGGCGTTGATGAACAGCTTGGGCACGTCGGATGCCGCAAGCCACGCGCCGTAATCCGACACGATCTCGTTCACGTCCGCAGGCTCACCCTCGATGGGAATCTGCCGCGGCCAGGTCAAGGTGGGCCGACGACTCTCACCCGGTTCAACGAACGGACGGCGGTACTCGTTCATCTCCTCGTCGGTGAGGTCCCTGATGATCGATGCAGGCAGGATCCGTTCAACGAAGACGTTCTTCTCGAGCACCATTGCCTCGCCGGCGGGTGAGCGCATGCCCTGGAAGATGCCCTTGGCTGCGTCGGGCCAGTCGTCCCAGGTGATGGGCATCACGATGGCCTCCATGTAGGCAATCCCGGCAACGGCGTCACGATGTCGGTTCGCCCAGTCGAAGCCGAGGCCGGATCCCCAATCGTGCACGACGAGCGTCACGCGGTCCGTCGCCCCGACTGCGTCGAGGAACCCATCGAGGTACTCGCGATGCTCGACGAAGCGGTAGCGGTCGGGGCCGCTGTCGGGCAGCTTGTCCGAGTCACCCATGCCAATCAGGTCAGGGGCGATACACCGCCCGAGATCGGCAACGTGCGGAATGATGTCGCGCCACAGGTACGACGATGTCGGATTCCCGTGGAGGAGGACGATCGGATCGCCCTCGCCGACCTCGACATAGGCCATTTCGAGGCCATTCACCGTCACACGTTGCTTGTCCACTGAACCCTCCTCGAGCACACCAAAGCGAGCATACGGGATCGGCCAATCGGCGCTGCAAACCGCTCATGGCCCCTACGGCAAGGCCGATCACCATTGGTATGCCGGGCCGTGCTGCGAACCCGAAGTCTCGCCGAGCCATCGCAGGATGGCTGGTCGCGCTCGGCCTGGCCACAGGGGCGTGTGCTCCGGCCGCCGGGGAACTCCAACCGATCCAGAGCATCCAGGACTTGCCCGCATCAACCATCACGCTCCAGGTGATTGACGAGATCGGCATTCCGCTCCGGTCGGCAAACCTCGAGGTCGAAGGCCGCGGCTACGCAGCAACCGAGGCCGGAACCATCGCCTTCGTGGCCGACCAACCCGTGATGGGCACGGTGAGCGCGCCGGACCATCTGACCATGCCCATCGTGCTGACACCGGAGATGGAACCGACGGTGACGGTCCGGCTCCTGCGGCGGCTTGCGGACGATGGAACGCCTCGGATCGTCCTGCACTTCGCCGGGGACACCATGATGGGGCGGCGTTACCAGGAGCCCACTCGTGCCGACACCCCGGTCGTCACGACCACCGACCAAACCGCCGCCCAATCGGTGGTATCGGATGTCGCCGAACTGTTCGGCGGCGCCGACATCTCGAGCCTCAACTTCGAGTCGGTGATCGGGACGCTGCCGTCGTCTGCGGCTTATCCCGGTAAGCGGTTCCTGCTGCAGTCCCCGCCGTCGGTGATCGCTGCCCTGGAGGCACTGGGAACCGACGTTGCGACCCTCGGGAACAACCACCTGAATGACTGGCAGTCGGCCGGGGTCGCTTCGACGTTGCGGTACCTGGCTGAGGCAGGCATCGCCGCCCCGGGGGCCGGATCGACCGATGAGGAGGCCCGGGCCCACGCCGCCATCGATGTGTTCGGCGTCAGAGTCGCCTACCTCTCCTACACCACGGTGACCGGTGACTTCGTCAACGACAGCCTGCCACGCACCGGCGTGGCCCCGCCCGACGACGTCGCCGGAGCCGACGCCTGGCAGTGGGCAACGCAGCCATTTGGCTTCGGAACGGCGGCGGATGAGGTTCCGCTCTCCATCGGCGAGTACCGGCCCGGCGACGTGTGGGCGTGGTTCCGTGAAGCTGAACGGACGTTGACGGCCGATCAGGCGGCCGCAGCATGGGCATCGATGATCGAGGTGTACCCGGAGCTGCAGGATTGGGTTGCGCGACGCGATCACGGCGGCGCCGCATGGTTCCGCTCGGCGGCCGTCGACGCCGACGTTGCCGCCGCCCGAGATGCCGGCGCCGACCTCGTTGTCGTGCAGCTCCATGGGGGATTCCAGTTCGCTGAGGTCGCTTCGCAGTTCCTCACATCGGCGGCCCACGCCAGCATCGATGCCGGTGCAGACCTGGTCGTCGGGCACCACCCCCACGTTCTCCAAGGCTTCGAGTGGTACCGCGACCGGCTGATCGCCTACAGCCTCGGGAACTTCGTCTTCGACCAGGACTTCCTGTCGACGTTCTCCTCAGCGGTCCTGCGCACGGTCTTCGAAGGCGACAGGCTCGTCGAGGCCCGGATCTTCCCACTCACCCTCGACTCGTACCGGCCGGTGCCGTTGGCGGGCGAGGCGGCTGATCGGCTGCTTCGCATGCTCAACGTGCGCTCTGCGGGGACGCTCCAATCGGTGCGCATGCCGGACCGGACGATCGGTAACGTTGTCGTCGAGACCGGATCTCGGCCCGCTGCGATTGTCGAAGAGCACGGTTCCGGGTGGGTCACGATCGCTCCGGATCCCGAAACCGTCGCGCTGACGACCGGAGACGACGGCACCCTCGCTCTCCCGCCGGACACGATGCTTCAGGCTTCCGTCGTCCCGAGCACATGGTTTGGTCGCGACCTCTTCGGCTACGGCAGTTTCGAAGACGTGCTCGCGGACGGACTGGGAGACGGCGGGGTGCATTGGGCACTCGATCCGACCAGCGAAACCGCACGCCTCGTGCGGGACCCATCAATCGTCACCGGCAACTACTACGTCAGCCTTTCGACCCGAGATACCTACACCCGGGACGTCGTAGTGCGACCGATCGCTCGAGTGACGCCCATCGACCACCGAATCTCGGATGCGGACGGGAACGGCCTCGATGGACGCCCGGAGTACTCGGTGCGTCTCAAGGTGCGCCGGACCGGCGTCACCGAGCCGTTCTTCCGCATCGACGCCTACCACTTCTTCGATGCCGACCCCACCGAGGATCCGGAATCCACATTGCTCCGTCAGATGCAGGTCACGATCGATGTCCCGGCGGACGGCAACTGGCATGAGCTCGACGTGGCCATACCCGCAGCCGTCTTCGCCAACGCCGACGGGATGCGAGTCAACGCCGCGCTCATCTACCTCGGGGTGCCGCCACCGGTGAAGGGCGCCACCGACGTCGCGTTCGACGACATCAAGATCATCGAGTGGCGCGCCGTCGCACAACTCCCTCCGGGTACGTGGCATGCGGTCGACGTCCTGCGAACGAACAGCCCGGGAATGACGGTGGAGCTGAGCAAGAGGTAGGGCGGCGGGGGGGGGCCCGGCGCGCCCCGCCCCCCCCCCCCCCC